>CAMUYW010000031.1 GCA_947165045.1 uncultured Fibrobacter sp.
GCGATTCGCGGCCCGAGCCTTTATACCCACCAAATAAACTTGCGCTCGCGTCTTCGGCGTGAGAAAGTTCGGCGGCGTTTTGGGCCTCGCGTTCGTCGCTATCCCCGGCGGCAGTCCCAATAGCAGAAGCGTTTTCAGCAGCATTTCCCGAAACACCCGCGACATTCCCGTTAGCGGATGCATTTCCGGCGGTGTTTTCGGCGCTTGTGCCTACGAGTCTTGTCGCCTTGCTGAACGACCTCACGAGATTTGCTTCGCTGGGCGCTTCCATTTCCATCGCATCCGGCTTGTAGTCCTTGATAAACTCAAGATCAAGCCCGTGAATCTTGAAGAGAACGTTTGGTTCCTTGTCCGCTTCTTCGGCAATTTTCAGGAAAGTGGCAACAAGGTATTTGCAGGGGCGTTCGTCGTGGCAGTCGCAACCCATGTTCACCTTTGCCGGGTCGTCGAAAAGCTGGAGCCCGCTTTTGCTCATCAAAAGTTCGAGCGAAGGGCTGAGCGCTTTGTTGTTGAACGCCAAAAGTTCCGCCGGTTGCTGCTTCAAAAAGCTCACGAAGACTTCGGAAGATTCCTTAGAAAATTTCGGGAAGACGATGTAGTTGTTGTGGAGCCCGCCATTCGGGCCTTTCACCACGGATATCACGCGGTTGTCGACGATGTCGATGCTTGTCACCTGGCCACGTGCGGCGAACTTGAGCCCCTGCAAAACAGCCTGCTCGCTAGCGGTTGCGAGAATTGAACTCAACCACTTGTTCGCCCACCAAGTCTTTCCATAACTTCCAAAATCCATGCGCCCAAATATAATAAAAAGTGCTCAAATGAACAAATTAAATTTGGTGCAGTTTGGCTCATCCTTGAAATCGATCCCAAATAATTCTATCTTTGGGCAAAAATCGGTCAGTTCGAAACCATCCTGACCTTAGGCGGCAAATAGCAAAATTCCGCGGGCCTATAAACCAAAACTAGGAGATAAAATGCGTTCAGAAGCTGAACTCGAAGGCGTTACGCTGCTTGGCAACAATAAGACCCAGTACAAGACGACTTACAGCCCCGAAGTGCTCGAAAAGTTCCCGAACAAGCATCCGGGTAACGATTACATGGTCACTTTCAACTGCCCGGAATTCACGAGCCTCTGTCCGAAAACCGGTCAGCCGGACTTTGCCGAAATCAAGATCAATTACATTCCCGACCAGTATTTGGTGGAATCGAAGTCGCTCAAGCTTTACATGTTCTCGTTCCGCAATCACGGCGATTTCCATGAAGACTGCGTGAACATCATCATGAAGGACTTGGTGAAGCTTTTGGAACCGAAGTATATCGAAGTCGAAGGTATCTTTATGCCGCGCGGGGGCATTTCGCTTTACCCGTTCGCTAACTACGGCAAGCCGGGCACGGAATTCGAAGCGCTTGCCAAGAGTCGCTTGTTCACAGCGATTGATCGAAGAAAGTAAATTCGTTGGCCGTTTAAATCGAGGTTCGTGCCCCGATTGTGCGGATGATCATATTGAGGATTTCGTCGCGGCCACCTTTCAATGACATCTTGTTCTTGTACATGAGCGCATCGGCACGTTCGAATACTGCCGAAACGTTCTTGTCGTGCATTTTATCGAATACAGCAATGCCGCAAGCGACAACCACTTTGTGCTCCTCGGCGTTATGCTTTGCAATTTCCATAAACTTCTTTTCAAGTTCATCGCGAACTTCAAAGTCGCTCCCTTTCAGGATTACAACAAATTCATCGCCGCCTACGCGGAACACTGGGCTATGCTTGAATGTATTGCACACGAGAGATGAAGCCGATTTGATGTAGTCGTCGCCAGCCTTATGTCCTTGTGTGTCATTCACTGTCTTTAGACCGTTCACATCGCAAATGGCAATGGCAAACTCTTCAATTTCGCCAGCTGCAATTTGCTCATTCAGCTTATGTTCAAATTCACCGTAGGCGTTCTTATTTTTGATTCCCGTCAAGTCATCGCGGCGCGCCTTTTGATATGCTATAGCAGCTTCTTCCCTGATCTTTTGTTCGCGACGGACCTGGGCATCAATATTGGTCACGCTAATTACAATGTGTTTTTTGCCCGAATACACCGCCACCAAGTTCACATATTGTGGTCCCGTAGGCGAATTGAGCCTGTACGTAAGCGAGAAAAGACCGTTTTCATCTAGTTCTTTCAAAAGGGTCTCTCGCCCCATAGACGCCTGCAAAAGCGGGATATCTTCTGCATAGATGACCTGCATGATGTCTTTTTGCAACTGGTTGAAAAAGTCCTCGCCCTCGGCGGCAACGTTCAATTCGCTATACATGCGTTCTGCCTTGTACTGCGCAAAGTGATTCGTCTCCAAATCCACCATGTAAAGAGCATCGTAGCGATCTGCAAGCGCCATCACAATTTGTCCGTAGACCTCGTTCTGCAAAATTTTAGCTCTGAGTTTCTGTTCTCGACGGACCTGAGCATCTACATTAGTGACGCTAATCGCCAGGTGATCCTTATCGGTATGCGCTGCAACCAACTTGACGTATACAGGTCCTTTGGGCGAATTCAAGCGATATGTGAGCGTAAAAGCTCCATAATCTTCCAGTTCTTTTAACAAAACTTCTCTTTTAAGAGCTTCCGTCACTAGGTTAAAGTCTTCTTTATAGATAACCTTTTGTGCATCACCCACCAACACATGGAAGAAATCGTCTCCTTCTTGAGCGATTTCCAATTCGCTAAACACACGTTGAGACTGATATTGTACGAAATGGTCTGTTTTCAAGTCGACCATGTACAAAGCGTCAAATCGAGAAGCTAGGGCGATTGCTATTTGACTATAGGTTTCACTTTTCGAAGCCTTGTCTTTCAGCTCAATCTGCTCACGTTCGTGCTTATCGATATTATTTACGCCAACAACCAGAAACTTGCGTTCTTTGGATTGCGTCAGAGACACCTTCATTTGGAACCAGACAGGCGCCCCACCGACCATAAGGCGGTACTTGAAAATGCGAACACCACCATCTTGAACGGATTTCAAAAGCGTGTCCCTTTCGAAAAACGCCGTAAAAGCACCTTTATCTTCGGGGCTCACAACTTTTTCTGCATTGGCCATGGTATCGGCCCAAAAATCTTGGGAATCCTTTAAATCCAATTTGGCATGATTACCACTAAAATCGAACATGGCGTAATTGTTGGTCTCGATATCAACAAAGAATACGCACTCGTAGTCCAGCGAGAGTGCCGAAGCGACATCTTCAAAATTCAGATGCATTTCCATAACGCTTTCCTAAAGCTGTTGTTTTACTTACAGAAAACTAACATATTTTGGGGCTGAAAAGCGAAAAACGTAAAAAAACTGTGACAAAAATTACTTGATTTATGGCAAATATTGAGCAAATATGTATATTGTAAACTGTTGAACCTTAAATAGGAGAAGATTTTCTATGAAGTTTTCCCATGCTTTGATTTTGGCTAGCTCCCTTGCTTTCTTTGCTTGCGGTGGCGATGATGATTCCCCGACGGCAGCCACTCCTAAATACTCGTCCAGTTCTGCAAAGTTAGGTGATGGTGCCGAGTCTAGTAGTTCTAATACTGACTCGTCATACGATTGCTCTGTATCGGGCGGTGTTAAGGTTGTTGCTCCGTCTCTTAGTGAACAGTTTACGCTTGGTCAGGAAATTACAGTTATTTTCGGAACGGATGTTGATGACAACGGTTATCGCATTACTTTCAAGAAAAACACTTCTGCTGAACCCATTGATTTGCTCGACGAATCTTATGATGCTGTAATGGACGGCAAAACTTGCAACGTAGTGAATGTCAAGCTTGACCCCGAAAGAGGTGTAGAAGCGACTTTGACCGGTATTATCCGTGTTATTCCTTATGTCAAGACGAGCAAGGCTAATAACTCCGCTCTCTTCGTTGTCAAGGAATAATGAACCTCCTGTTCAACGATTCTAGTATCACCGTAGCCATTGTCGGTTGCGGTGGTTTTATTGGTTGTCACCTTCTCGATGCCATTCTGACGCGCACAAAGTGGCGCGTTTTTGGCGTTGATTTGGATTTTTACAGGATTCAGCATAGGCTTAGCGATGAACGTTGCGAGTTTATGGTTGCTGACCTCGCCGATAAGAGTGTCGTTGAACGGATTGCAAAATATCCGGTCGTAGTGAACTTGGCGGCAATTTGCACGCCGAGCCGCTACATGGCCGAAGCTCCCGAAGTTATCCGCAGCAATTATGACCATCCGGCAGCGTTGGCCGATGCTTGCGCAAAGTCTGGTTCGTGGTTGATTCATTTTTCGACGTCCGAGATTTATGGGCGTACGTCTGCCGATTCGGGTTTGCTGTTAGAAGACGAAACCGAGCTTACTTTTGGACCTGTGACCGCGAGCCGCTGGAGTTATGCGACCGCGAAACTCTTGACGGAACGTTATATCGCGGGCCTCAAGAATTTAAAGTGGACCGTGGTGCGCCCGTTCAATTTTGTCGGTCCGTACATGGATTTTATGCCTGGCGTCGATGGCTCGGGCATTCCGCGCGTGCTTGCGAATTTCTCGTCGGCGCTTGTGCGCGGTGAACCGCTGAAGCTTGTGAATGGTGGCGTGGCAAAGCGCAGTTTCACGAGTGTTTTTGATGCGGTTGATTTTTTATTCGCACTGTTTGAAACCGGAAAAATGGGTCGTTTGTCTGAGGCTGCGTTGGAAAATGCGCCGGAAAAGTCGCCGTTCTCGCAAGCGTTCAATATCGGAAATCCGGATAACGAACTTACGATTGCTGAACTAGCAAATAAAATGCGCAAGATTTATGCAGAAATTAAGGGCGTGAGTGTCGAGTCAATTCCTGAACCGCAAGTTGTGTCGGGCGTAGAATATTACGGCGAAGGTTACGAAGATTCGATGCGCCGTTTGCCGTCGGTCGAGAAGGCAGAACGCTTGTTGGGCTTTAAGGCGAAAACTCCGATTGATGATGTGTTGCGCGAATCTTTAGAATGGTTTGTGAAACATTATGGCTCCGCAAGCTAATGACTACTTTATATTCGTTCCTGCGTATAACGTAGAAAATACGCTGGTCGAAGTCCTCTTGAAAATTAATGAATCTGTTTTGTCGCGTTCGCACGTGCTTGTGATTGACGATGGTTCGCGTGATGGAACTGCGCAGGCGTTTGAAAAATTTTTGGAAGGTGCGACGGGGAATGCGCGCGGCCTTTCGTCTCGTTTTGAATATTTAAAGTTTGAACAAAATAGCGGTTACGGTGCCGTTGTCAAGAAAGGAATTGCCGAAGGCTTGGCTTCGGGTGCAGCGTTTATTGCATGTTTGCATGGCGATGGACAATACCCTGCCGAAAAGTTGCGCGATTTTTTCGATGAAATGGAAAATCGAAATCTCGATTTACTGCAAGGTTCACGTCATGCGATTTCGGGGGAAGCAAAACGCGGTGGCATGCCGTTTTACAAGCGCTTGGGCGGCGCTTTCTTGACCGCGCTAGAAAATATGGCTTTCCGCGTAAAACTCACGGACCGTCACAGCGGTTTTATCGTGTATTCGTCGCGATTCTTGAAAACGGTCTCGCTCGAAAAATTGAGCCCATCGTTTGATATTGACTTGGAACTTATTTCCATTGCTGATGCTCGCCATTTTGCGATTGCAGAACTCCCGATACCCACTCGTTATGCTGGTGAAAAATCAAACCTCAATGTGGTCACTTACGGCCTCCGCGTGCTAAGGCAAATCTGGCGACGTATTCGTATTGCCAACTAAATTCTGCCTAATAATTATTATAAACTCCTTCCAAAGGGAGCCTCTAAAAATTGCTTTGATAATGAAAATTTGAGCGAGACCAAGTGCTGGCAGGAATGAAAAGTGGTGAATACTGGAGGTATTTGCCACTTTGAATGACGAACCAGCGCGAAGTGTCGCAGCCAAATTTTTGAAAATGAATTTTTAGAGGTGACCGAACTAATATATATATTTACTGTATGGTTAAAAATCTCATACAGTCTTTAAATGGGGTGCTACTCGGAAAATCCGAGGCGGTTGAACTTTTGGTTATGGCGCTTTTGGCCGATGGTCACGTGCTCATCGAGGATGTGCCGGGAACGGGCAAGACAACAATTGCAAAAGCGCTTGCTACGGCGGTGGGCGCAGATTTTGCGCGAATCCAGTTTACGCCGGATTTGCTGCCTGCCGATGTGACGGGTGGTGCGGTGTTCAAAGCGAATACGGGCGAGTTTGAAATTCGCAAGGGGCCTGTTTTTACGCAGGTGCTGTTGGCGGACGAAATCAACCGCGCTTCTCCGCGAACGCAAAGTGCACTCCTGGAAGCGATGGAAGAACGCCAGGTTTCACTTGAAGGTGAACGCCATGCGCTCCCGAAATTGTTCATGGTGCTTGCGACGGAAAATCCCGTGGAATTTCATGGAGTGTTCCCGCTCCCGGAAGCGCAGATGGACCGTTTCTTGGTGCGACTGTCGCTGGGGTATCCGACTGCTGAAACGGAACTGAGCATTTTGCGTGCGCATCGTGATGGGCGACCGCTTGATACACTTACGGCTGTGACTACTCCGGACGAAGTGATTGCAATGCGCGATGATGTTCGTAAGATTCACATTGATGAGTCGCTTGAAATGTATGTTGTTGCATTGGTGCAAGCAACGCGTACGAATCCGGCTGTGCGCTTGGCGGCGAGCCCGCGTGCGGGAATCAACCTCATTAAGATGGCGCAATCTTGCGCGTACGTTGCTGGGCGAGACTTTGTGAATCCCGATGATATTCAAAAGGTTTTCTATCCGGTGATGGAACATCGCGTGTTTGCGAAGGATTCGAATACGCCCGGTGCCTCCAGGCAAATTCTTGAAAGCGTGCTGAAACAAGTGAGAATTCCGAAGTAAATTTGCGGCCGAGTGCGTCATTCTCGACCGCTTGAAACAGGGGCGGGAATCCATACATATTTCGTTCGCGGTTCTGTATGGATCCTCGCTTCGCAAGGATGACGCTACAACCCCTAATCCCTAACACCTAAAACCTAACCCCTAATAATGTCTCCGTTCCGTTGGTTTATAAGTGCAATTCCTAGAAGTCCCAAGCGCAAGGGGCTCTTGATGCATTTGTATTACGTTTGGCAGGAGGCATTTACGCCGGTGGGGCATGCCGCGGCAGCGCTCATGATGTTTTCGATGTTCGCAGGTGTGGTTCCTGGATTTTGGGCGGCGTGGGTGTTTTGTGGTCTCGACTTCATGTACTTTTTAGCGCTCGTGCCAAGCCTTTTCATGACCGCTCGAAAGAGTAAATTTAAGGCGAGTGATATTGCAGTACGCAATGTTTACGAAGGGGAAATCGCGACCGTTCGCTTGCATGTTTATGCTGAAGATAAATTAAACGCCGTGTCGCTCGGCTGTTTCCGCATGGATTCGTCGCTTAAATGCGTGGAATCGGAACTTGCGATGATTGCAAAGGGCGAATCTGCGAAACTCTCGTGCAAAATGCAAACGAAAAAACGTGGCGCTTTTGAAATTCCGAAAGTCGCGGTTATTTTGCCCGAAATTTGCGGAGCGTTGCGCTATGCGGCAAAAGCAGGGAAGGCCGAATTGCTTGTGTTCCCGCGCCCGTTGCGCGTGAGCTCTTTCCCGTTTTTGATTTCGGGTGCAAGTGGTGTTGTGTTCGCGCCGCTATTGATGCCGAGCCTTACTCGTGGAATGAATTTTGTAGGCGTGCGCGAATACCGCGAAGGCGATGCCTTGCGCGACTTGCACCACAAGGCGTTCGCTCGTTACGGGAAACCGTTTACGAAGGAATTCGAAACGGAACGTGGCGCGGGAGCGATTCTCGTGCTTGACGTAACGGCTCGAAATTTGCGTGAAAAGTCTTCGGTTGAAATGTTGATTCGCTTGGCTGCTGGTATTGGCCTTTGGCTCTTGGAACGAAAAGCTCTTGGCCGCTTTTTCATCGGCGATGATGAAATTTCTTTAGTGCAAGCTGATCACGGCGAAAGCTTTTTAGAAGCGCTTGCGCGAATCCCGCCGGCATCGTTTTTGATAACTCGTGGGCGAGGGGCTGCTTCCGAAAATGTGCCAAAACGCTGGTCGCCGGCGGCGCGCCCGCTTGGCCCCGTGCTTCGCGTGGGGCTCTTCGCAACCGACGATCCGCTTGTGCACAAGCAAGTCGTTTTAGAATCGCATTCCATGGCCGCCGACGAATTGAAAGCGGCGGTTTCAGATGATGTTTTGGCAATCAATGCAAAACTTCTCGAACGTTCGTTTGAAAAGTCTCGCGATACGGAGGTGAGTCTATGATGAACTTCCGTGAAATTTGCAAAACCATTTTCTTTTGCATTGTTTCTGTGAACTTGGGTGTTTCAAGCGGCCTTGAAATTCTCGGCATCGTTTTTGCGGCATTGTTTATTGCAATGCATGCTGCACAGTTTGTCCGTTCGAAAAAGTCGCCCGAATTGCAGCGCATTCCGCGCTATAAAAAACTATTTGCGTATGGTGCAATTGTTCCGTGTGCGTTGTGGTGGGTGCTGACTCCGAGTGTAGAAAATGGAGTGTCCCCATATTTGGTTTTTATCCCTGCGTGGTACTTACTTTATTTGGCATGTTTGCAAAAGCGTAGCCTTGGCAATGGCGGTTATGAAGCCTTTGTCGTGTTTAATGGCATTGCAGTTCTTTTTATGGGACTCTTCCAAGCGCCTCGTGGTTGTGCTGTAAGTGCCGCGGTTGCTTTGATTCTTGCGGTGTATGCGTTTGGGCGCCCGCGTGTTGCTTTGTACAAACGATTACTTTTTGTTTTGATGTATGCGATGCTGTGTGGTTCATCGTATCTTGGATTTAAATATTGGAAAAGTCATCATTATTATAGCGGCCGTTGGGCCGAAGATTACTACTTGAAAAATCGTGTCATGGGCTTTGATCCTGTGGCTGCTTTAGGTTCTTTTTCGAGTAACTATAATTCAAAATACAATGATGAAATTGTCCTAAGAATTTGGGATACGCTTGCGCCGCAGTACCTGCGTGCTGCCGCTTACGAGAAGTATGTTGCAGGAATTTGGAAACTCCCGGCAGTTGCGGAAAAGAAATTGTATCCTGCTCGCTATCGTGTGGATTATGCGGTCTTTGAAACGTCTGATTCTGCGGCGGCAGCGCCAAACGTGAAAAACGTTTGGGTGCAAGCGACTTTAGACAATTTTGGCTTTATGTTTACGGCTCCGAATGCGGTTGGAGTGGCTGTCAAAAATGCGGATTCTCTCAACTATTATTCGACAAATATTTTTTCGGGTACAAATGGAATACGTAGCGATTGGTATTACTATGTGCCTGATTCTGCAAAAACACTTGCTATAACAGCAACGGAAGCGGACGAGGCTGATTCATCATTCCTGCAAATTTCTGAAAAGAATCGCGACTTGCTGGATTTCGTGGCGGTTGCGATGGCTCTCCCTGCTCGCGATTCTACGGCCGATACTGCGAATGCCGATTCTGCGCTTACCCCCTCGCAATTTGCTGTGCTGAATTTAAAAACGATTGAACAATATTTTATTCGTAATTTTAAATATTCATACATTGTTCCGGGCAAGAATGGAACGGGAAGTGCAACTTCGCGCAATTCAACAAAAGATCCTCTCCAAAGTTTTTGGACTAGTAAATCGGGCTATTGCGAATATTATGCGACACTTGCCACGCTCCTTTTGCGCTATCAGGGAATTCCTGCGCGTTATGTGACTGGATTTGCGCATCCTGAACATGTTGCGGGCCGCCCTTATGCAACGTTTCGTCGTCGCCATAGCCATGCATGGGTAGAAGTTTATATTGACCATAAGTGGTATATTTTTGACCCGACTCCACCTATTCTTGCAAATGATTTTGCGGCTCCGTCTTGGATCTCTCTAAAAATCGAAGGGTTGAAAGGGCGCTTTGCGTATGTTCTCCATTTGCTCAAAGATGGTGAATGGCGCCGTGTTGTGGATAGTTGGCAAAACTCTTCGGAACGCTTGATTGCAAGCCCCATTTTTTATGCGTTCTTGCTTCTTCTAATTGCCGTTTTTGTGGGACTGAAGTTCCGCAAGTATCGTTATAATAAAAGTTACGATGTCGTTTCGAAAAATGCGGCTCAATGGATTTCGATTCTTGAAGATGCCGAAAAACGTCTTGCCCGAATTGGTTTTGTGCGTGCTCCAGGTGAAACTGTATCCGCGTTTGCCATCCGAGTAAGGTTGGTTGAAAATTATAAAAAAACACCCTCAAAGGTGAATTCCAATGAGAGTGCTAAAATTGAACGTCGTGAACGCGAAATCGCTTTAGCGGTTAAACATCTCGAAGATTACGAAAGCAATCGCTGGCGAATCAATTGATGCTTAGTTATCGCTGACGAATGTGTACTTTTCGATGGCGATATCAGCGTTGGGATTTTTTTCATCACCCAAGTCTAATTCAGGACTTAGGAAGAAAAGATGCTTGAGCTTCAATGTGACCGTAGCACCATCGGTGATAACGGATGTCTCGACAAGGGCTTCGTCGTTGGGCTGGAGGCAGATGTTGCCGATATTGGCTCTGAGGTGGAGGTAATTTCCTTGAATGTCCCAGCTACCGTAAATTTTCCCGGTCCCGTTTTGGCACGGGGCGATGGTCAAGGAAGAGTTTATAAACTCAAACTTGTTGGCTTTCTTTTCGTCTACATAGAACTTGAGCGTTGCCGGGTTTGCAGAAAAATCTGGAGATGGTTGAATGATATCCACAGTATCGGTGCCTACAACTCGCGGGACGATTGGACCGTTGGTGCTCCAAGTGCCCATAATGCAGTCGGCAGTAAGACCTGCGGCGCATAGTTCAGCTTTGGATGGCGGGGGAGTAGTAGCATTGTCGCTGCATGCGGAAAACAGAGTTGCCGCCATGGCAAGGGAAGCTAAAATTTTGATTTTCATAAAATCCTCTTTTTAATGGGAATATATATAAATAATTCAATGTTGCAGAACACTACAACGCGTTTTTCCAAAGATTTAACATAAGCTTTTTAATTGGAAATATATTAAGAGTAGTTGTTGGGGGGCGTTTTTTATGCCCCAAGGAGTGTTAGATGAAAGTCTCGCGTTACGTGAGCTTGTTTTTCGGTTTGGGGCTTGCCGTGTCGGCTCATGCTGCTCCAGACCCAAATTTCCACATATATCTTGCTTTAGGGCAATCCAATATGGAAGGCCAGGGCAATATCGAAAGTCAGGATAAGACTGTCGATAAGCGATTCCAGGTGCTATGGACCACCAATGAAACCAATTGCGGGAAAAAGCTTGGTCAATGGTCCGATGCGGTTCCTCCGCTTGCTAGTTGTAGTAGTAAGCTTGGCCCTGCCGACTATTTTGGCCGTACAATGGTCGAAAAGACGGACTCACAAATTCGTGTGGGTATAGTTGATGTGGCTGTTGCTGGGTGCAGTATCCAGTTGTTCGATTCTCCCCTTAGTCAAAGCTATATGAATCAGCAGGCGAGTTGGTTTAAGCAAAGGGTTGAAGCTTACGGCGGCAAACCTTATGAACGCTTTATTGAAATGGCTAAAAAGGCTCAGGAAGATGGCGTCATCAAGGGAATTATTTTCCATCAGGGCGAAACGGATGCGGGCGATGGCCAGTGGCCCTCCAAAGTCAAGAAACTTTATGACCGAATTCTCAAGGACTTGAATCTTGGTGATGACATCCCGTTCCTTGCGGGTGAAGTCTTGCGCAGTGGCATGAGCAGTGGCGCAAACAACAACATTGCGAAACTTCCGCAGCAATCCAAGAACTTTTACGTGATTTCATCTGAGGGCTTTAATCAGGCTTTGGGCGATGGCCAGAATGTGCATTTTACATCGCAAGAATATCGCGATTTTGGTAAGCGCTATGCCGAAAAAATGATTGAAGTTCTTGGCGATAAGATTAAGCCTGTGGCGGCCGTTGAATCTAGCAGCAGCGAAGCACCGGCAAGTTCGTCTTCTGTGGAGTCGAGTTCGTCGGAGGTGGGGTCTTCGAGTTCTGCGACGGGCGTGATTATTATCGGGAATGCATCTCCGTCATTGAACGTGGGCAAGGTTTCATTTGATAACGGAAACCTTGTGGTGCCGGTGACGCTTGCTCGTAATGGCAACGTGAAAGTTAGGCTTTATTCTGTGCTCGGTAACGAACTCGCAAGTGTTAGCGAAATGATGAAATCGGGTACGAACAACGTACAATTTGCAAGAAAGAATATCCCGTCGGGCGTTTATATGTTAAGCGTTCAATCGGGTTCTACTCGCATCATAAAACGAATAGAGCTAGGGAACCTCTAAAAATTGCTTTGATAAGGAGGTCTTTGCCAGACCGCTATCCAAAATAAAAGTTCTCCTCACTGCTAAGGGCTCCGTGATTTTCACGGGGCTCTTTTCTCGATACTCACGATTTCAAGCTCTTCGCCTATGACTTTGAACTTGACTTCAAATTCGGCGAAGTTGAATCCGTAAACGCGTTCGGGATCGTTTTGGTAGGCGGGGCGCGGATCTTGTTCTAGGACTTCTATGAGCGCGCCGCGTTTTTTGGAAGGCAATTTGTTCAATTGCTCGGAGGGCTTTACATGCACTTTGATTTGGCGGACGGCCTCGGCGAAGCCACCCGTGGCTTCGGGGTGGGCGTCCGTGTAAGGCAGGTATGGCTTGATATCGACGATGGGCGTTCCGTCCATCAAATCGGCGCCGGAGACGACGATTTCGGGCCCTTCCGGCCCGTCGATATCAATGCGTTCGATCTTTACGCAAGAAAGCGCGACCGGGTTCGGCCTAAAGCTCGACCGGGTCGCGAATACGCCGAGGCGCTTGTTGCCACCGAGCCTCGGCGGTCGCACAGTCGGGCTCCAAGTACTGCGAATATTCTCCGAAAAAATCCACATGATCCACAAGTGGCTAAAGCCTTCAAGGCCGCGGAGCGCATCGGCATTGCGGAACTCCGGTTCAAATCGAATGACCGCTTGCAAATTCTGCACCAAACCGCTTTGCCGCGGAATGCCAAACTTTTCGCGAAAATCGCTTTTGATACGCGCAATAATTTTAAACGTGATATCTTGCATAAAATTTTTTAAAAAATAACAAGAAAGGCTAGAGTTTTAATGCACTCGCATTGGACTCTAGCCTTTTTAAGTGTGGGGATTGATGATTTATTGAAACTTGTTTGTCTTATTGAATGGTCTTACTTAATCGTAATGGCTTTTTTCAAAAGCAATTTGCCGTTTGCGCTGACGACTCTTGCGATGTAATGGCCATTCGGAATCTTCTTGAGGCTTACGCTTCTGTTGCCGTTTACGTTCGTGCTCAGGAGCGTCTTGCCGTTCACGGTCATGATTTCGAGCTTGCTTTCGTTCTGAACGCTAACCTGCAAAGTGTGGTTCTGCTGTGTGAGCGAAACCTTGCCGATGCTGCGCGTAATCTTGTTGAGACTTGTCGGCGTGACGTCAATGAACTTCGTTCCTTCCGGTGCGCCCACGATTGTGCCGCGACCCACTGTGCTCATGTAAACGACTCCGAAGTTGTTCATGTCACCCTGTACGAAGTTTCCGTTTCCCGGACCGCCGAATTGGTGCATGTCGTCGTTTACGCGGTCAAAAGTCTTGCATTTGTCTGTACTGCGGTAGATGCCAATCGGGTCTCCCGACTTTGCTGCACCCCAGATGAAAATTGTTTCGTAGTCGCTGCCTTCTTTTGCCTTGCCGATACCCACGGCAATCGCAGTCGATGCTCCTTCGCAGCGATTCCAAGATTTGCCGCCGTCTTCGGTGTAGGCGAGGCCGTATTCGGTGAATCCCTTTGGCTGCCAAACTTGAGCTTGATCCATCGGAACCCACAGATGTCCTTCTCTCTTGGGAACGGTACGGATGAGGCCGCCGCCGTTGTAGTATTCGCCAGCCTGTTCGTTCTGCAAACGGGCTTCGGCTTCTGCAAAAGTCTTGCCGCCGTCAGTAGATCTGTAAAGCGAGCCCATGCCGCCCATGACGTAGAACGTTTTGGGGTCCACCGGGTCTGCGACAATGCGGGAATAGTTTGTCTGGGTGCCGGTTTCAACAGCAGTCCAAGAGGCGCCATTGTCGTCGGAGCGGTAAACTGTTGCGCCCTGGTCTGGGCGGTGCAGCATGATTTTGCCGTCGGCAGAAAGTACCACTAAACCCTTCGGGCCCTTGAGCGTAGTTTTCACGCTATCCCAGGTCTTGCCCATGTCATCGCTGCGGTACATTACGTTAAAGTTCTGAGAATCGTACTTGCCGTAAACGGTAATCACGCCTGTGCGTACTAGGCTTCCAGTGAGCGGGGCGTAACCCATGCTTTCGGTGGTGCCGATGGTCGGCTTGTGGCGCTGGGCGCTCTGGTTGATGTCCGTATAAACGGCGCCGTCGTAGTCGCCAATGGCGGTGACGAGCGGACCTCCTGGAATGCTAACGATGTCGAGCGGCACGGTCTCTTCGATGCCCTTAGACATGAACTTCCAGAGGGGAACCTTTGCAGATACGTCTTCGGTCATGAATATGCCGTTACCGCTAGTGACCCAGGCTTGCTTGTTGTTGAATGGGTTGATTTCAAGAGAACCCGCCCAGTGGATAGCGTTGCCCGGAATCCAGTCGGTGCCATTGGCGTCGATGTTCGGAATGTCGTTGTAGTGCTGGCCGTGATTCCAAGTCTTGCCGCCGTCCGTGGTGGCGTAGATGCGGTCGCCGTAGTTTTCCTTTTCGTCTTTGGTCACGTGGCGGCCGGTGTACTTGCCCAGCGTCGAAATCACAATGTGGTTCTTGTCCTTGGGATCAATGGCGACGCCGCCGTAGGAGCTCTTGTCTTTTTCGTAACTCTTGGTGGTGCTGCCTTCGTGTTCAACGGAATCGCTTGGGGTAAGGTCAGTCCACGTGCCGCCGGCGATGTTGTACTTGTAAAAACCGCCGCTTGCGATGTTATATGGGCCGGGGCCGTCGGCGAACGTCACATACATGTCGCCGTCAACGATCTTCGCTCGATGGGGCATGAGTCCTGTGGGAACGCCCTTGATGGCTTCCCAAGTGGCTCCACCGTCATGGCTTACCTGCAAATTATCTTTGGTCTCGGAAATGCCGATGTAAATGGTCTTGGTGGAACCATCGGCGTTCTTGCCCTGCGATTCGTCGAACATCACAAAGCTGATGCCGTTCACTCCGTTCAGACTAGATTCCGTTGCAGTCGAGAGCGCAACTTTGTAGGCGCTTGTCCAGGTCTTGCCGTAGTCGGTGCTCTTGTAAAGGCCCTTGGTGCGGCTGCCGCAGAAGATGATGTTGCCTTTGTTGGGGTCCACGGCGAGTTTTTCGCCGGTTTGGCGGCCCATGCCGTTGCCGTGGGCGAGCATTTCCACGTAGCTCGTGTCCCAGGTGGCTCCGAAGTCTTCACTGCGGAGCACGGCCGTGCGGCCCTTGCTAAAATAGCCGGTACCTGCAAGAACGTAAATGCGTTTGGGATCGTTCGGGTCGAGAGCAAAGGCTTCGGTGCCGTAAAGGCCCTTGTCGTTTTCCGAGATGAAGTCCATCAGCGGAATCCATGTCTTATTTGCAAAATCGAAGCGGTAGATACCGCCCACGTCAGTGCGGGCGTATAAGACGTTTTCTGCTTTCGGGTGAAACATCACAGCGGAAACGAATCCACCACCATCAAAGCGGACGTTGCCCCATTCGTACTTTTCGGCGTTCGCGGTTGTGGCGAGTGCGGCCAAGGTGGCGATGCCGATTATTGAAATTTTACCAAACATATCGTCTCCGTTGATATTTTTGAGAACAATTAAACCCTTACAACTATAGCTAATATAAATAAAAATTCGCGGAAACGTATCTTAAATTAAACTTAAAATGAGAAAATTTTTGAGAACATTTTGAGGCGAACCCGAAAATTCCGCCATATACAAAAAGACCCCAGAACAAGTCCGGGGTAGTTCTTTAAAAAATTCCTAATTTCGAATTATTCAGCGCCGATACTGAGTCCTTTAAATGGCACGTATCTGTACTGGTTTTTGTCATCGATGATGACGGCTACGCCGGTAAGGAAGTACGGCCAGTGTCTAGAGTCTGGATCGTGGAATCTATAGTTGACGGTTCCGTTCGAGGCGAAAACGGAGAGCGGGAGGATGAAGTCGTCGTGAGAGCAAATGACGCGGAACTTGTTCATGGAAGCGTAGTCCGGTGCAATTTGTGTTTTGATGATTTCTTCAGATCTTTCCTTCAAATCGTAGAAGGCGTCTGCGTAAAGATTGTCGTAGGCCCAGCCAGAAATGATAGTACGGATGTTGTGGGTGGTGTCTGTTTCTTCGTAGTAGCTGTAGCGTTCTTTATCCTTCTTGTACCAGCTGATGGAATAAATTTCCGAGGAGTCGTGCGGGAAGGTGGCTTGACCACGGCCTTGGTTGATGTAGAAGCAAGTCTGTTCTGTACGGAGGTACTTGGTATGCGTATAGGTAAATTCGTCGGCGCTGATGAGCTTTTTACCGACGGCAATGGCTTGGCGGACGCCGTCTGATGGTTGGCCGTTACTGGAGTCAGGTTCGTTTTCCCAGTAGGTGAGAGGCGACATTTTTGTATGGTCTCCGTCATCGCGTTCGCCATGGCGGATTACGAAAACAGCCTTTTCGTTGCAACGGACGGTTTGGAACACGTCGGCGATGTCTGCAAGGCCGATGGAGTCAACGGCGATGGTGGCTACAGGCGTTTCAACGCAGTTCGGGTCTGGCGGTATTGTTGTGGCCGAGGAACTGGATAATGGCGGCGGCAATAATGTTTCGGAGGAACTGGATTGCTCGACCGGAGCTGTAACCGAGCTGGAACTAGCTATGTCGGCAGAACTGGCTGGGAGCTGTTCGATAGAAGAGCTCGAGTTCTGTTCCGGTTGCTGTGGGATGCTTGAGCTTTGCGAGGAAAGGTAATTTCCGAATGAAGTGGGCGTGTTGTCGTCCCCGCAAGCGGACAAAAGCGCAACGGACAAAAGTGCGCCGGAAAAAGCTAAAGAAATACGTGAAATTTTGTGCATTTCGAAAAATTCCTTGTTTTATCCCTTTAAATTTATTTTCGCAGACGGATTTCTTCAAGTAAAATTTTTCAAAATGCTATTAGAATCGCCGTATATTGAGATGTCGCCCAGCATCTGTCATTCTGAATCGATCATTCCGCGTCTGTCACCCTGGAGTCGTTAGACGATAGGGCCCATTAAGTATTATTAATGGATGAATTATAATTAATCTCGTTTCTACGCTTCAATTCTTTATTGAGCGGCCAATAGATGCTCGCGAACACGACATACCCAATCAAAAGCACAATCCAGTGGTTTAGTCCAAAGCCAATCTCCACATAGCGCATCGTGGCGAACATAAACGGTCCAGCGATCAAAAATAGCGGAAGCTGCCTGCATTGGTCGCCAAGCGAAAAACGACTCTCGTAGCTTACGATGGAATTCATCATCGGAAAACTCGTGCAAAAACCGCCCATAAGCCGCTTGATGAGCATAAGGCCTGAAACGACTCCCGCGATGGCGGGGGCTTTGATGTAAATCGGGAGCGGGGTTTTGTAGCGCACGCCGGACTTGTACTTTTGTTTTTGGAAAAAGATAACGCCGATGATAAAGTCAAAAATGCATGCGCCGATAAAATAGGCTTCGCCTTGGGGAATGCGGGAATGCAAAAATGTTCCGAGTGCGACAAAGAACGCTAGCCCTGCAATAATCGACGGAACAATTGGAGCTTTTGCTTTGTAATGGAGGATGCGCACGATGTGTACGTACAACATACACATGAAACCGGAAACCGCGTTTTCGGTGCCCATCGGGAGTCCAACGGCGATGTAGGCAAAACCGCAGGGGATGGGGATGGTGGCCGTGACCGCCTTGAGTTGCGGATCTTTCAAGTATGCGCTCAGAGTGCCGAGTGCCGTGACCATCACGACTAGTAGCCAGTCATAGACCGAAAAATGGAAATTCAACGCTTCGAACATTGCTGCGTAAAAATAGAAAAAATGTCCTATCGTTTCCGAGGGCTAACATAATGTTTTTCTAGGTCCTAATATCTAAGTTCTGCTTATTAATTACTATTTTATTTCCAAAGAGGTTTTATCATGAAAGTTTTAGTGACGGGTGTTGGTGGCCAGTTGGGCCACGATGTGATGAATGAACTTGCAAAGCGCGGCTACGAAGGTGTCGGTAGCGATATTGCTCCGGCTTATTCCGGCGTGGCTGATGGCAGTGCTGTGACGACGATGCCTTATGTATCGATGGATATTACGAATGCAGCTGCGGTTGCCGAAACGATCAAGAGCGTGAAGCCGGATGTGATTGTGCATTGCGCAGCCTGGACCGCCGTGGACCTTGCTGAAGACGAAGACAAGAAGGCTAAGGTCTTTGCAATTAACGCCGAAGGCACCGAAAACATCGCCCGCGTCGCAAAAGAAATTGATGCAAAAATGGTCTACATCAGCACGGACTACGTGTTCAACGGTCGTGGCACTTCTCCTTGGAAACCGGACTGCAAGGATTACGAACCGCTCAACGTCTATGGCGAATCCAAGCTCAAGGGCGAACTTGCCGTGAGCGGAACGCTTGAAAAGTATTTCATTGTGCGTATCGCCTGGGTGTTCGGCCTCAATGGCAAGAACTTCATCAAGACGATGCTCAAGGTGGGCGAGACTCACGATACGGTCCGCGTTGTTTACGACCAGATTGGTACGCCGACTTACACGCTCGACTTGAGCCGCCTCCTCGTCGATATGATTGAAACGGATAAGTACGGCTATTATCACGCTACGAACGAAGGTGGATTCATCAGCTGGTACGAATTCACCAAGGAAATCTACAAGCAGGCTGGACTTCCGACAAAGGTGTTGCCGGTGACGACTGCGGAATACGGACTTTCGAAGGCTGCCCGCCCGTTCAACAGCCGCCTCGACAAGAGCAAGCTTGTGGAAGCAGGCTTTAAGCCGCTCCCCACATGGCAAGATGCCCTTGGTCGCTACCTCAAGGAAATCGGCGTGATTGCTTAATGCAGTGTCATCCCGGCCATAGTGCTGGGAGCTTCATCTCGTCATCCTCGCCCTCACCTTCGTGAGGACAGGCTCCGGCGAGGATCTACGAAAACCTTTCGTACAAGGCGTCTCGTTCCACAGGAACGAGGCCTTCTTTTGTTATAAGGCTTTTCATGCGTTCCGGGCTCATGCCCACAGGAACCGTGGCGCCTGCGGCATGCGTAATCTTTTCTTCGATGATCGTTCCGTCCAAATCCGAGGCGCCTGCGTGGAGTGCCTTCATGGCTGTCTCGATGCCCATCTGGATCCAGTAAGCCTTGATGTGCGGGAAGTTGTCTAGGAACAGACGCGATACTGCGACCGTGCGGAGGATGTCTTCTTCGCTTGTGATGTGCGGAACAATTTGATGGAGCGCGTTATGTTCCGGATGATACACGAGCGGAATAAATGCGAAGAATCCCGGGGCTTCGTCTTGCAAATCGCGGAGCATCTTCATGTGCGCGATGCGATCTTCAATCGATTCGATGTGGCCGAACAGCATTGTCGCATTCGTCGGGATTCCGAGCTTGTGTGCGGCGCGATGGACGTCGAGCCATTCTTCGCCTGTTTCCTTGCCCGGACAAATCTTGTCGCGAACACTTTGTACTAAAATTTCGGCGCCGCCACCAGGGAGTGCGTCAAGCCCAGCGTCTTTGAGCGTTGCCATAATCTGTTCCGGCGATTGCCCGGAAATCTTTGCGAAGTGGCAGATCTCGACGGCGGTAAAAGCCTTCAGGTTTGCGGACGGAAATTCCTTGCGGAGCTTACGCAACATTTCGATGTAGTAATCGAACGGATGGTCCGGATGGAGGCCTCCGACAATGTGCAATTCGCGGGCGCCATTGCTGATGGCTTCGGCAGCCTTGTCGCGGATGGTCTCGTAATTCCAGTCGTAAGCGGTCGGGCTATCTTTTTTGATGCGGCTGAATGCGCAGAATTTGCAGTGCAAAACGCACACGTTCGTGTAGTTGATTTGGCGATTGTTCACCCAGTAAACGGACTTGCCGTGGCGCGCTTCTTTTTCGGCGTTGGCGCGTGCGCAAAGTTCGTCGAGCGGTGCATTCAAAAATAAATCGAGAGCTTCTTGTTCTGAAATGCGTGACATGCGATAAATATAGTTATTGGTCAATAGTCATTGGTTGTTGGCTAGTAGTTAATAGTAGGAAGTTGGAAGTAGATGGTTGGTAGTTGGTAGAGCTTAGAGCGTCATTCTCCGAAGGAGAATCCATACAATTATTGAGAGATGTATGGATCCTCACTTTTGTGAGGATGACGTTTTCGTAGTCATCCTGGAACGCTGCGATAGGGGGAGTGATGGGAACTAAACAAAATTTTAATGGATTCTATCGGGGTTACACCCCTAGAATGACAACGAAAAAAAACGCAGATTTCAATCTGCGTCTTTTTAGTAGCGGGGGCAGGACTTGAACGCTGCGACCTTCGGGTTATGAGCCCGACGAGCTACCAACTGCTCCACCCCGCGTCGAGGTTGTCCCATATATAGAAATAATTAATGGATTTGGCAAGAGTAAAGAGCAGATTAAAAGTTGGAGTAAGTTTTTTTTATGCTTTTTTCGTCGAATTTCGCCAAAATTGCAATTGATTCTTGCTACACGAACTTCTTTAAAATGTGCTTGCTAGCGTAGAAATAATCAATTCCGCTGATGAGTGTAATGGCTGTGATGATGCCCATCACAACAATAGGGAATTGCGGCCAAATGCTTTCGAATCCTGGAATCAATGCGCGCACCGGCTCAATTGCTCCGAGGAGGATTGCGACAATGCCGATGCCTTGCAAAGCTGTTTTCCACTTGCCACTGCGACGTGCGGGCATGATGAGCCCTTCGCTTGCAGCGAGCGTTCTGAGCGTTTCCACGCTCGATTCACGGAAGTAAATCAATGCGACCATCCACACCGACGCATAACCCGTTGCGATAAAGCACATGAAAATTGTCATGTTCGAAATCTTGTCGCTGAACGGATCGAGGTATTTGCCAAGCGTGCTCACTTCGCCCATGGCGCGTGCCAGTTTGCCATCCAAAAAGTCGGTGAGCATAAAGCCGAGCACCATCACGAGCGCAAGCACTTTAAAGACGATGTTGTTGTTGCTGTAATCCAAATCGTTATCGTAGAAGAATACCCAGAGGAAAAACGGAGTGAGCACAATGCGGCTCATCGTAAGTTGGCTTGCAATCGAAAGGGGCTTGCGGTGTGCTGGGTCGCGGTAGTACCAATAAGCGTATGCTGCGGTAGAGGCGGCAATGAGCAAAATGGAAACGACCATCATAATTTGTTGCAAATTTTCGATATTCAGCAAGTACACGCCCATCGTAATTGTTACGGATAGGTTTGCAAGTTTGCTCCAGCGGCGCTTGCGGGGGAGTTGCTTCCCTTCGCGCAGCACTCCAAGCGAGAACAATGTGTGTGCAATGAGTCGTCCAAGCAATACAGCGCAACCAACGCCCAAGATTTTTTCAACGCTTTCGTTTTGGAGCAGGTCGCGGGCAAAAATACTTGCCATCACGATAAACTGTAAAAATCCGTCAATCGTGTTGAGCCAAAGTCTGTAGTAAGGCTTTTCAATTTCCTGGCTTCTGAGCTGGAAAAGGTTGACCCAGCCCATGACAAGTGCAATACCCACAAAGGCGCATGCAGTCTTTGTCCAGCCTTCCCAAATGAAGATTATGACGCAAACAAAGACGAGTGCTCGTAAGACACTCCATACGCGCGAACGTAAACGAACGTCAGATGTATTTTCTGGTTCTGTCATAAATTATTCTCCAACAACTGCATTGCATGGGTGCGGACTGTTTCCGAAGAACCCCCTAACATTCTAGCAATTTCTTCGATACGTCCGTTCTTGTCGAGATCAATAATGGACGTAAATGTCCTTCCGTCAATTTCTTTCTTGCTCACGGCAAGCTGATTTTGAGCTCGACTAGCCACCTGGTGCAGGTGGGTAATGGTAAGCACCTGGTGGTGCTTACCCAAGTTCCGCAAAGCTTCACCGATGCTGTTGCCCGTTTCACCCGAAATACCGGAGTCCACTTCGTCAAAAATCAGGAGCGGAACTTTGTCGAGCTCTGCCATGACGCTCTTGATGGCTAGCAGCACGCGGGAAAGTTCACCGCCGGAGACTGCTTTTTGCAAAGACTTTTCGCCTTCGCCCGGGTTCGGTGCGAGCAAAAATTCGATGCGGTCAGAACCGTTGGGCGAGGGCGCCTGTTCTGTAATGCTTGTAAAGAATTTTGCTTTTGGCATGCCAAGGCTGTGCAAGATTTCTTGCACGGCCGCGTCGAACCGGAGAGCCGCTTCGCGGCGCTTTTCGGTGAGACACGCGGCGAGACGAATCGTCTCGGCCTTGTGCGCATCCGCTTTGCGCTTAAGCTCTTCGAGGTCGGCATCGAGATTCTCGAGACTGTCGAGTTCTTGCTTACGCTGTTCGGTTAGCGCGATAAGCCCTGCAACATCGGTGCGGTACTTGCGCTTGAACTTTTGAATCAATGCGATTCGTGAATTGGCTCGGTCGATTTCGACGGGGCTCATGGACTTTGCGGGGCGGAGCCTTTGCAAGTCCTTGCAGATTCCCTCGAACGGGTCTGCCACTTCGAGGAGTGCGTTCAAGTCTTCTTCGTAGTGCGGGATCTTTTGCGCGAGGGAACGCAACTTGTACTGAAGGTTCTGGACCTGTTCGAGGATGCCGTTGTCGCAACCAATGAGCGCTTGAATCTCGTTCAGCAGATTGTGTTCTGCTTCACTCTTGCTTGCTATATTGACTTTGTCTTCAAGCTCTTCTTCTTCGCCATCGCGGAGCGCTGCCTTTGAAAGTTCATCGTACTGGAACTTCAAAAAATCTTTTTGCTGTGCCAAGTCTTTGGCGCGAGATTCTGTTTGCTGAATCTCTGCAAGAACGCTATTCCAAGCGTTGTAACTCTTTGTGTAGTTTGTTAACAACTCGCTGTTGCCTGCGTATTCATCGAGCATTTTCGCATGCGTGCGGATGTCGCGCAGCAAAAGTTGTTCGCTTTGCCCGTGCATTTGAATCAACGCTTCGCCAAGTTCTTGCAAGTCCGAAAGGCTTACCACAGAACCATTCACACGTGCGCGGCCCTTTCCGTTTTCTAAAATCTCGCGGCGGATAATGAGTTCGTCATCGTCATCGAGTTCGAGTTTCGCTAAAATCTGCTTGACTTCGGGCTCGTTCTTGATATCGAACGTTCCTTCGACAATTGCTTTTTCTTCGCCCGTGCGGACCATGGACGCTTGCGACTTGTCCCCGCAAACCATGCGGAGCGCTTTCATCAAAACGGACTTGCCTGCGCCAGTTTCACCGGTAATAGCAGTAAACCCCTCGTGGAAAGGGACTTCTGCCTCCGCTATCAATGTGAAACCGTTAATTGAGAGTTGCTTTAACATGTGCTTTGCTAATCCCCAACGCCTAACACCTAATACTTACTTTTCAAATTCAATAATGCTTCTATAAATCGGGCGGCCTTCTTTGCGGTACTTGCGTTCGAACCCTGTCGTAATCCCTTCGGTGGGTTCTGCCGTATTGCGAACGATAACCTTGCAGGTCGGGTAAGCGTCGAACGTTTCAAGCGCAATTTCGTTGTATTCCTTGTGGTCGGTGCCCCAGTAGAAAATACGTTTGCCAGGCTTCAAGCAGCGTGCGACTTCATCGAGAAAATCAGGACGGAGCAAACGGTTCTTGTGGTGGCGTTCCTTTGGCCACGGGTCCGGAAAATACATATGGAAGGCATCAACTGTGTTGTCCTTGACTGCGTCACGCAAGAAGTAGAACACGTCGCCGCGCAACATGACTGCATTGCCCTGGTCCACGATGCCGCGCTTTTCCATGCGTTCGTGAGCAAAAGCTGCCCATGTCCAGTCCCATTCGCTACCCATGATAAAGTAGTCCGGGTGCTTTTCGGCATAATCCGTCATGAAGTTGCCCTTGCCACTTCCGATTTCCACTTCAATGTGACCGTTCTCGTTCGGGAACATGTCTTTCCAGTTGAAGTCGAGTTTGTGCGGCTTTCCGTCTGGAGTTTTGATGGGCTTCCTATCGCCATTCGTGCGGAATATGTAATGCCACAAGGCTTTCATTTGCGGATCTTGCGTCAAGTCGCGGTAAAATTCCGGGATGATGACTTCCTTTTCGACCTTTTCTTCTTTCACTTCTTCGTTGTTGATTTCGTCTGCCATTTTTTGTTCTCTGTTATTTTAAAAATTTCTCTCTGCTGCCATCCCGGACTTGTTGCGCAAGCGCAACACCCTTCGGCTCAACCATGCCAAAATGCAAGCATTTTGTCGTGGCACTCGCCTCGTATGTTTTTCCGGGATCGCCATTTTAAATAAACGCCACCACCTTCTCTTTGAACTTTTCCGGGATGCTCTTGCCGAGCATTTCGCGGATGTGTCGCTCCGAATACTTCATTGAAAAATGACTCAAGATAATCTTTTCGCACTTGATTTCATCGTCGAGCTCGTTGAGCGCATTCACGATATCCTTCAAGTGGCTGTGTCCCTTTTTCTTGCTCATCGCTTCTTCGCCATCGTCGAGGAACGTACATTCCGTAATTAGCACTTTCGACTGGAAAACGCGGCTGTTGTCGAGTAAACTTTCGCCAAGGCAATCGCCCATAAAGCTCACGAGCGGCTCGTAAACTTCACGCGTGATTTCGATGCCGTTTTTGCGGAGCTCAATAATTTCAGCGGGCTCTTTCCCAAGAAATTCATCTTTGAGCTTTTTCTTGTAAAAGTACAGTGTTCCTCCCATTGTCGGGATGGAATGCTTGACTTCGAACGCTTCAATGGCCAGGTCCTTGCGGTAGCGTAAAAATTGCAATTCGCCTGCGGACACAGGTTCTATTTCCGGGTAGCGGAATTTCGTTTCGCCGACCCCTTCGAACAAAGCTTCGGCCTTAATCCAGGCCTTTGCGTTTTCGCTGATAAAATCCGGCATGTAATAGACGCTGTCGCGTTCCACGCCCATCATCTTGCGCAGACTGTGGTGACGCATTAAGCAACGGGCATGGTCGCCGTGTGCATGCGTCAGGAACACGTGGTCTAGGGGAATTGCCGAAAGCGGGCATTCGCCCATGTCAATGCAAAAATCGAGTTCTGGAATTTGAATATACGTTGCAAGTCCGGAAATCGAAAATCCGGAAATAGGCGAGCAGGGCGTATCGACGTGTATCTGTCGCAGGGCGTTGTGTATGTACTTATTTTCGTTCACTTTTTTACCGCCCGATAATTTAGCAAATTACGTTGGATAAAAAATGACACTTGGTGTCACCCTGCGCTTGTTATGCAAAAAAAACAGCTCGTTGTGAGCTGCTCTTTAAAGAATAAAAATGTTTCTATCTTCCTGTCGTGATTCTATCGAATTCCGTGCAAGACATGGTCTCGATGTTCACGCCCATAGCCCTGTTGCGGGTTCTATCGTTGCCCTTTCTTTCGGGGATTCGGAAACAGAAATCGTACTTATGGCCTTTATCGGTCGGGATTCCCATCTTGAAGATGCGGAGGCGTTCAGACCCTGGCTTTGTAATTTCATGGTAGTCGTATGTGTTTTTGACTCGTTCGAGGCGCTTTTCTTGGCTGAATTCAAGTTCGTTTGTAATGGGGCCTTCGAGGTTAATTGGCAAGGAGTTCTGGAAGCGGAGCTCGAGCTTTCCGTTGGTCTTGACGATAGATGTTTCGGACGGCTTGATCAAGTAGCGCTGTTGAGGGATGTTTTTATAGGCAATATTGTGCTTGCTTGCCTTGCGGACGCCGCAGACTTCTTGCATGTCAGGGTTTGCGGCGAAGTCGATATCGCGGCAAATCGGCGGGAGATTGGTTGGAATTTCGAGATCATCCCCGTTTTGGGCGGATGAACCGGCGCAACCGGCTAAGAAAGAGAGCGTAAGGAGGCAAGTAGACAATAAAAGTTTATTCTTCATGTCATCAAATATAAGATTATTATATTAAGTTGAGATAATTTTTTTGAAAATGTGTAAAATTGCTTTAATTTCTTATTTATGTTTTCGCTTTTTTGTAAAGGAATGTTAACTTTCTTTAACCTAAATACCTCTAGACCCTTTGGATATCCAAAAAATATTCTATCTTTGGCGTGGAAAAATGAGATTGGTGTAAAATGAAAATCTACAGCTGGAATGTCAACGGTATTCGCTCCGCTTTGAAGAAAGGCTTTGAGGATTGGTTCTCAGCAACCGATCCAGATGTGCTTTGCCTTCAAGAAGTTCGGGCCGAAAAAAGCCAGGTTTCCGAAATAGCAAGCCGCGAGGGCTACTACACTTACTGGAACGCTTGCAAGCGCAAGAAGGGCTACAGCGGTGTTGCTGTCTATTCCAAGATTGAACCCGATGCGGTCAATTACGGTTTTGACATCGAAGAATTTGATGAAGAAGGCCGCGTGCTCCAGCTTGTGTTCCCGGATTGGGTTCTCAATTGCATTTACTTCCCGAATGGCGGTCAAGGCGATGACCGCTTGGACTACAAGCTCCGCTTTTATGATGCCTTCCTTGAAAATAGCAAGCAGTGGCTAGCTGATGGAAAGCATGTGGTAACCGTCGGCGATTACAATACGTGCCATAAGGAAATCGATATTGCCCGCCCTAAGGAAAACGAGAACGTGAGCGGCTTCTTGCCGATTGAACGCGCCTGGATGGACAAGTATGTCGAAAACGGCTTTGTCGATACGTTCCGCAAATTGCACCCCGATACACGCGATGCTTATTCCTGGTGGTCGAACCGCTTTGGCGCTCGTGAACGCAATGTGGGTTGGCGCTTGGATTACGGATTTGTCGATGCGGCTCTAATGCCGAACGTGATCAGTTCTGAAATTTTAAGCAATGTAATGGGTTCGGACCATTGCCCGATATGCTTGGAACTGGAACCGCCGTTCCTGCCGATACCGATAAAAAAATCTGAAGAAATTTAATGAGTCTTGATGATAATCCAAGCTTCGTCATAGAACTTGGATGCCTCACCTAAATCTTTAAGAAATTCCATGCGCTGGATTTCTTGTTCGTTCGGATTGATGACTCGGTTGTTCTTAAAATCATCATCGATGACTTCGAGACTTGCCTTGTTGGGTGTTGCATAATTAATGTACTTGGCAAGCTGCGCTCCATTTTTTGCATCTAGAATAAAGTTCATGAATGCGTAGGCTCCATCGACATTTGCGGCCTTGGCGCTTAAAAGCATCGCATCAACCCACATAAACGAACCTTCTTTGGGAATAATGTACTGGAGTGTCGAATCTTCGTTGATGGCGGCCTGAGCTTCGCCGTTGAATACAATGGCCGCCCAGTTCTTGCGAGAAAAAACGTTATTCTTGCCTTCGACAGAGTTGTCGAAACCGGCAAAGTTGATATCTTTCTTTATTTGTAAAATGAATTCTATAGCTTTGAGTATTTCAGCTTGCTTTGTGCTGTTTGCACTGCTACCGGTGGCGCGGAGTGCCAAGCTGAGCATGGAACGGCTTTCATTGAGTAAGCTGAAACTTCCCTTGGTGTTTTTGGCATCAAATAGCATGGAATAGCTGACGCTGTCCGGGTGTACTTTGGGCCCGCGGAAGAGAATCCCTGTTGTGCCCCAGAGGTAGGGAAGGCTGTATTCGTTGGTCGGGTCGTAGCTCTGTCCTAGGAATTGCGGTGCGACATTTACTCGGTTCGGAATTTTGCTTGTGTCAATCTTTGCGATGAGTCCAAACTGCGTCATCTGTTGGATCATCACATCGGATGCAATGATGACGTCGTATTTAGCGGAATCCGCGGTCATTAGCTTGGCAAGCATTTCCTCTTGCGCTTCGTAAAGTTCAAGCTTTACCTTGAAGCCTGTATTTTTTTCGAAGTCCTTGAGCAGCGCTGGATCAATGTATTCACTGTAAATCATCACAGAGACGGTTTTTGCAGATGCCGAACGATCCCCCTGCTTTTGAATGCAGGCGGTTATGGCGAGAACTGCAAAAAATACAAGAATAAAAATGACTTTTTTCATTTTTTCTTCCAGTGCTGGATTGTGATATGCAAAACATATAAAAATAAGTTTCGATATGCATCCCTTAAATTTGATAAGAGCTATAAAAAATAGGAAAATAACACTATATAAATTCTTTATTGCCAATTTAGACTTTGTTAAAGAAATTTAAATATTGTCTGGAAAAACCTTGTTAAAAAAATAATGTTATGCTATATTGCACGTACGTTAAATTTTAAAAAGGAGAAATTTATGTTCAAAAAAATTATTTTGGCAGCGCTTGTTGTAACAAGTGCGGTGTTTGCACAAGTGAATGTCGGTGGTCGTGCCGCATTTAGCTTTGGAACGTTCGCTGGGGATAGTGATATGGACGTTTGGGGGGCCGGTTTTAATGTCGGTGCTAACGTTAAGGTTCCTGTAAATCCTGTGCTTTCCTTGGTTTCTGGTTTGGAAATCGATTATCGTAGAGTATCTGACGAGTATGATAGTGGTAATTACACTGTTAAGAAAATTCTTTCCTTTACATATATTGATGTTCCTGTCTTGCTGCATATCAATGCTTCTCCCACGTTCTTCTTTGATGCAGGTCTTACGCTTGGGTTTAACGTGAGCGCAAACAATATCCGTGAAGCTAATGGCAATTCTAGGAGTAATGATATATCCGATGAAGTCAAGACTTTTGAAGCTGGCCTAGTTGGTGGTTTTGGCTTTGTTATTATTCCGAATCTTGACTTGAATATCCGTGCCGCTTATGGCCTGAGCAATATTGTTAAAGAAGGCGGTACTTCTTTGAAGAACCTCCGCTTCCAGGCTGGCGTAACTTATTGGTTTATCTAGTTTGATTAAATGCTGATTAAAGTGCCCGATACACAAAGTATCGGGTGTTTTTTATCTGTAAAATTTTATAAAAAGTAAGCTAAAAAATACTTGTTTGTATAGACAATATATTCTATATATGATGATATCTATAATTTTATAAAAGGAGAAATTTATGTTCAAAAAAGTCATTTTGGCGGCAATGATTTTTGCATGCGCCTCTTTCGCCGAAACAAGTTCGTCGCTCGATATAAAAGTGGGTGGACGTGCTGCTTTTAACTACGGCACTGTAAGGGGTGACAATACGGATAAGTTTTATTTCGATTGGGGTGCAGGCTTTACTGGTGGTCTTGATGCCAAATTTGCGGTTTCTCCGACGCTTTCTATAGTTGCAGGTCTCGAAATTGATTATCGCAGAATTGGATGGGATATTGCCAAGTTGTACCAGCAGTATGTGCAACCGCAATACAATAGCTATTCTAGCTATGATGATGACGATGTCAGTAACATGGAATATACGTTTGCTCTTACCTATTTTGATATTCCTGTTCTTGCCCGTATTTATCCGGTTCAACAGTTTTATATTGATTTGGGCTTGAGTATTGGTTTTAATATTAGTTCAACGATTGAAGTCGATGCTGGTATGCGTTCTGGTTCTGTAGATACTCCGTCGCAGTTGCAGGAAGACTTTGACTTTGCGCTTCTTGCTGGCGTAGGCTTTGCTGCTCTCCCGAATCTCGATGTGTATGCCCGTTTCTCTTTGGGCTTCACGGATATGATCGATATTGTTAAGTTTGCTTCTTTAGCAGATGAAGATGTTGATTATAGTGATGCTCCGAGTATTGGCTTCAAGAATACTCGTTTCCAGCTTGGTTTGACGTTCTGGTTTAACTAATTCAGATTTTTTTTTGATAAAGTAAAAATCCCAGCTTTTTAAGCTGGGATTTTTTAATGGTGTTTTCGCGAGCGTTATTACGAATGCAAGTATTCGATGATGGCGTCGTGAATCGTGGTGAACACGCTTCTCAGTTCGTCTTCATCTTCTTCGAGGAGCGTTACGCGGAAGCCCTTGAGGTCCGTGCAGAAGCTCGTGCTCGGTACAACGCAGATTCCCTTTGCGCCCAAGAGGTAATACACAAAGCGGTAGTCGAGGTTTGTCGTCTTGCTGCACCATTCTTCGACTTTCTTCTTGATAATCGGATTGTCAATCTTGAGCGTCTGGTGGTTGTTGAGGGTGCCTTCGCGGAAAATGATGGTGTTGTAGAATGCGCCGTATGTCGGGTTGAAATAGAGCTCCGGAATGTCGGAGAGAATTTCATTGATGATGGCGCTTCTGCGGCCGATCTTTTCGTTCAGGGCGTCGCGGTGTTCCTTGAAGCGCTTGTCGCCGAGCACGCGTGGAATGGTCATCTGCGGGAGTGTTGTCGAGCAGACTTCCACCATCTTCGCGTTGTCGAGAGCGCGGCAGAAGGCGTCGAACTGTTCGTCCTTGTCGCGGTTGTAGTATTCAGCCCAGCCGCAACGAGCGCCCGGCCACGGGTATTCCTTGGAAATGCCCTTGAGCGCGATGCCCGGGACGTCGCCGATGTATTCGGCAAGCGCGTAGGCGTGGGCGCCATTGTAGGTAATCTTGTTGTAGATTTCGTCGCAGATGATGAACAGGTTGTAGCGCTTGGCGATATCGACCATTTTCTGGAGGATTTCGAGCGGGTAGACCATGCCGGTCGGGTTGTCCGGGTTCAAAATCAAGATGCCCGCGATGCTCGGATTGTACTTCACCTTGTTTTCTAGTTCTTCCAAGTCCGGATACCAATGGTTCTCGGGCTGCAAGCGGTAAGTAATCGGCGAAGTGTGGGCGTGGGCAGCTTCGGCAGAACTGTGCGTCGAATATGCCGGAGCCGGTCCGATAATGCGGGTGGTCATCGACAAAAGGCCATAAATGGTGGCGATGGCGTCACCGAGGCCGTTGAAGAACAAAATATCATCGACGTTAATCTGTGCGCCGCCGAGCTTATTGTTCTCTTTCACCAAAAATTCACGTGTTTCGAGCATGCCTTTGGACGGGCAGTAGCCGTAGCTTCTGTTCGTCTTGACCAAGTCGATTACGATGTCCTTGATCCATTCGGGAATTTGGCATTTCTTTTCAATTGGGTCGCCAATGTTTTCCCAGTGGATGGGGAGGCCTAGCGCCTTGAGCTGGTTCGCCTTTTTCACAATCTCGCGGATTTCGTAAGAAAGTTCCTTAGCACCTTCGCTCAATAATCTTCTACGCATTTTAGACTCCTATGCGGTTTTCGAAAATTCACAAATAACAATGCAATTATAGAATAATATTTCCGTGAATTTCCGGTTCCTTTGTGATTATGTTTCAAGTTTAGGGTAAAAAAATAGGGCGCCTTTAACGGGGCTGCCCTGGATCCTTCGACGCGCTGCGCTTGCTCAGGATGACACTTCTAAGTTCTACCAATTAAGTTCTAAGTTCACAAATTACTACATTCACCGCATGACCCACGAAACTTTGTACGACCCGATTCGCAAAAAAGAAGTGCCCGCAACGCCCGAAGAACATGTGCGCCAAGCAACGGTGCAGTATTTGCTTGATGTGGTGAAGGTCCCGGCGCATTTGATTGCGGTGGAGTTTCCGCTCTCGGCTGTAGAGCCCAAGACGGATGACCGCGTGGATATCATGGTGCATAATTTTCGTGACGGGGCGCCTTTGAACAAGCCTTGGCTCTTGGTGGAATGCAAGGCTCCAGGTGAATACTCGTGGCCCGTGTTGCAACAACAGTTGAATAAGTACTTGCAAATTCTGACGCCGAATTATGTGATGCTTGCACTTGGCGATTGCGTGCGTTATTTTGCGCTCGATGCAAAAACAAAGCGCTTCGCTAAAATCGAAGCGCTCCCGGTTTTCGGGTAATTTCTGCCAACTAAAAACTATCGCTTTTTCAGCTCAGGGTGTATTGCGTAGTATAGCTTCTTGTCTTCGTACATTTGAACATCTGCCAAATGCATTGCGGTGCGGATGTCGCCGCCGTCTTTGTCGTAGTAAAAACCCAGCGAAAAACTGATGTTGCCAGGAATCTTTGATTTTTCACGAAGCTTTTCAACTTTGGCTTCAAGCTTTTCTTTGGACTTGTCTAGCTCAATAATCAAAAATTCGTCGCCGCCGGCTCGGTAGATTTCTCCGTCAGCAAAGGTCTCTTTTAAAAGCCAAGCCGCATTTCTTAACAAAGTATCACCGGCATCATGTCCTTTATTGTCGTTGACTGGCTTTAATCCATTCAAGTCTGCAAAGATTACTGCAAGGGATTTGTGCGGAACTTCTCCGTCCAAGAATTGCGAAACTCTGTTGTTCATGGAATTACGGTTCATGAGCCCCGTCAAAAGATCCATGTGGCTCAAAAAATCGAGCTTGCTCAAAAGCTGGTAGTTTGCAATTTCTGAGGCTACAAAAAATGCCGAAAGTTCAAGTGTTTCTCTGATGTATATCGTGTTGGATGTATCAAAGTTTGTTACCCAGATAAATCCAAGAGTTATGCCGTTATACTGTAAAGGCAAAAGCACAAGGCTTTGGACTTTTGCTCCTGTGAGCGAATTGTACCATTTGGGAGCCGTTTCTCGGATGACTTCTAGATCGTCTTCGTTCTTAATCATCAGGCAGTTGCTTCCGTCGAGCGCCTTCATCCAGACTCTAGCGTAATCAACAAAGTTTTCGGAACTGAGCTCGCGGATAGAACGTTGGTTTGATTCTTTGTTTACGGAATCGCTGAATACGGACCAGGTGTTTTCTGTAAAGTCTGTTAACAACACGCAGCAGTAACTAGCATCGCAAATTTTTCGAATATCCTCGGTAACCTCGTCCATGGTTTTATGCAAGTCTTTTGCACCGCGAAGTTTGATACATGTTTGCAATATGTTGGACGATGTCTTTGCCGAAATGTTCGACATTGCATCCACATTTTCTTCGAAGGAAATTTCTTGCGAATAAGTGCAATAAGCTTTTTCCGGATCGTCAATGGCTAATGGCATCATGTACAAGTTGATGCTGAAAGTATAACGCTCCGGGCGAATGTAGGCGTGAATCGGTTTTTTCTTGATGGCGCACTCGTAGCAGAAATTCTCGAAGTTCAGTTCCTTCTTCATGTAGCGTTCGTAACTTGCGCCCGGGACGAACTTTTGCTTGAAAATCACATTCCCGTCGTCATCCACTTTTTCCATGGATTTGATATACAGGTCGTTACCGGCCTCGATGCGAATGGTGCCGATTCTGTCATCATTACGCTTTTCGACCGACAAAATGCTTGTCATGGTATGGAAACTATTTGCAATTTTCTGTAAATCCATAATTTAGCGTTTCCTGTTTTCTGCGTGCATTTCGTAATGTTGTCTTTTGTCTTCGTACATTCGGGCGTCTGCTAGGCGCATTGCCGCTCTTATGTCACCGTGATTTTCATTGTAATAGAACCCGATGGCAAAACTTACAGGCTCTGGGTCGTTCTCTTTTTTTCGAAGTTCGATAATTTGAGATTCGAGTATTTCTTTAGAAATTCCCATCGAAATAATTACGAATTCGTCTCCACCTGCGCGGTAAATGTCGCTGCCTTTAAACGTTGTTGTTAATGCCGCGGCCGCGTTTTTCAGGAGCGAGTCTCCTGCGTTATGTCCTTTGCCGTCATTGATTGTCTTTAGTCCGTTCAAGTCTGCAAAAATGACACCGTAAGCGTTTGGCATTCGTTCGCGTCCGGTCACGATTTTGATGACACGGTTGTTCATGGCGTTACGGTTGTTGACTCCGGTCAAAAGATCGGTTGTGCTTAATTTTTCAAGCTGTTGCAACAACTGGTAGTTTGCAATTTCCGAGGCGATGAAGAATGTGGTGAGCTCAAGAGTTTCCTTGATGTGTTCGGTCTCTTGAATGTCGAAATTGGTTGCCCAAAGGAACCCGATGACTTCTTCGTTGTACTTGAGCGGGAACAACGCAATCCTTTCGATTCCAGCCGATTGCATGGAAACGTACCACCGCGGATTGCGGACCTTGATTTCGGCCATGTCTTGCTCGTTCTTAATAATCAAGCAATTGCTTCCGTTGATGGTGTCTAGCCATGATTGTGCGTAATCGATAAACTCGTCGTCCAAGAAATCAAGGAGGGTGTGCCGACCTATTTCAGGAGCTGCACTTTCACTTAACAAACTGCATTTGCGTTCCTTGAAATCTGTTAGCATAATGCAACAAAAATTGGATTTGCAAATATTGCGAATGTCCTCGATGACTTCGTCCATGGTCTTGAGAAAGTTCTTGGTGCCACGAAGCTTGATACATGCTTTCAGAACATCTCTTGTCGTTTTGCTCGATAAATTTTTGAGCTGATTAGTATTGATTTCCGCAGAGACTTCTTGCGTGTAGGTGCAATAGCACTTATAGGGGTCGTCAAAGTCGAGCGGCAGGCTGAAAATGTTAAACCATATATCGAATCGATCGGGGTGGATGTAGGCGTGCATCGGCTTCTTGAGAACCGCGCTGTTGTAAATGAAATGCTCGAAGTTCAGGTCCTTGGGAATGTAGGTGGTATATTCCTGGCCGGGAACGAACTTGTTTCCGAAGGGCATGTCGATGAGGTTGTCGTTGCTTTTTTCAAAGGAGGATACATACGCTTTGTTACCGACTTCTATGCACATTTTGCCATAGCTCCCGTCGGCATTTTTTTCAACAGACATGATACAGGTCATCGAATCGAACTGGTCTACATATTCCTGTAAATCCATAATTTCTCCTTCGCGGTTATTCCCCAGCATAACCGGATACAATCCAACAATAAAAATAATTCGAATTATTGTAAAAGGAACAATAGGGGTATGCTTTTTTGCTGAATTAGGGCCAGAAATGGCGCTTTTATCACATTTTTAAGGGGCTTTTACGATGGATTCGATGCTTCCGTCTTTAAACCGGGTGGTTAAGGAGTCGCCAGGCTTGAGTTGTTCCTTGCTGCGGATGAATTTCCCGTTGGCATTGAGGGTGAGCGTGTAGCCTTTGGCTAGTGTTGTCTTGGGGTCCGCGTTTTTGACTTTTTCGCTTACAAGTTCGAACTGCGATTTGGCGAGGTCGAGAATTTTGCGTGAACCCTGCCTTAAGCCTTCCTGGTTGCGGTCGAGACGTTCGTGTTCAGACTTGAGATAAAATGCGGTGTCTTTCTTGATGGAGGCCGCGATGAGCGTGTGCTTTGACTTTTCGTTTTGGATGAGGCTGTTGACTTTCTGTTGCAGTTGGTTCCCCATGGTGCCGAGCCGCTTGTTGTTCTCGGTGATGAGGTCGCGGGCGCCGTCGGCGATGCTTGCCATGGCTTCGGTCATGCGGTTCCAGCTATCTGTGACGCGTTCCACGAGACGCTTCGCGCAGTCTGTGGGCGTGATGCAAGAGAGGTAGGCGACTTCGTCTAGAAGGCTGCGGTCGATTTCGTGGCCGATACCTGTAAAGACGGGGAGGGGATAGTTTGCGACTGCACGGCAGAGCGCTTCGCTATCGAAAAAGTTCAAGTCCGTCTTGGCGCCGCCACCGCGCACAATACAGACAACATCTAAATTTGGGTCGCCTTGGAGTTGTTCGAGTGCCGCGATGATGCTGCCTTCGGTTTCGTTCCCTTGCATGCGGGCGTAAACGGTCGTCACTTCAAAAGCGAATGGCGAAGCTTCGAGGCGGGTGGTGAAATCCTTGTAGGCGGCGGTGTTCTCGCCGGTAATGAGGCCCACGCGGAGCGGAACTTCGGCAAGTTCGAGTTGCTTGTTCTTGTCGAGCAGGCCCTCGGTGGCGAGGCGCTTTAGAATAGCGCTCTTGGTGAGTGCGAGTTCGCCGATGGTGTAGACAGGATCGATATCTAGAATTTGCGCTTGCAGTTTTCCGTAGGGAATGTAAAGCTCGGCGCGAATCAAGAAGTTGACCTTGAGATCGTGCTTAAGCGTGAACGGTTGCGATAAGCTAGAAATCTTTGCGAGAATCGCATCGTACTTGGCGGTGTAGCAGTAGAGGGCGAGAGTGGCCTTGGGCTTTACGTCGCCCTCGTTGAAGTCCGCAATGCTCAGGTACACGCCGGAAGGCTTCTCTGCAATTTGCGAAATCACGCCATGCACCCAAACCGCAGGTGTAGACTCTACGGTATTCTTGAGCGAACGCATGTATTGCGTGACCGAAAATGTGCGAACTTCTTGATCCATTTTTTTGATGTCACCCCGGCCACTGCGCGACCGACTTCATCATTTCTAAACAGTCGCCCCGGCTAGAGCCTGTCCCGGTTTTATTCCGGGATGCCGGGGTCACCTTTTGACGGTTGTTGTAATAATAATTAAATTGCAAAGTAAAAAGGAATCGCCGTGTCGAAAGTTGTTTCTGCAATGGATATGCGTCAAAATTTTGGGACGCTATTGAACCAGGTTGCCATCAAGGACGAAGAAATCGTCATTGAACGCGCTGGCAAGCCTTTGGCACGCCTCGTGAGCATGAATTCCGCAACAAGCGGCAAGCTCGACTTCCGCGACATCGGAAAACTCCCCAACGACATTTGGGTGGAATAGGTTCCCGCAAGGGGACTTTTTTGTATTTTCTGTTATATGAGAAATGTTCTGCTTTTAATCGTCGCATTTGTTGCGTTTGCGAATGCACAACTCTTTTACGATAGACATGGAGAAAGTCGCGGTGCATATAAAGACAGCATGGAGTATGCGAAGCTAGTCGAACTCGCACAAAGATTCCGTGGACCGATTTTGGTGAAAAAGCCTGTTGAAGGCGCCAAGCCAAGAAAGAATTTGAAAAAGATTCCGCAAGACAAAATTCAAAGAACATTTGAAGTCCGTCGCGATTCCTTGCGCGATGAGCTTTGGCTCGAAGTAGAGAAAAACGAAATCGTCAAGATCTGCGTTGATGGCCCTGTTGTCGCTTGGGAAACATCGATGAATTCGAATATTTTCAACGACTCGTGTTTGGTATTTACAGTGCCGACGCTTATTGGGGTTGAATCTATAAAAGTGTATTTGCCGGAATCCGATAGTTCGTGTAAGATTAATTTGGCCGTAGGGATGAAGTATCTCAATTTCAAAAAAGAAAAAGTACTATTGGGATATAATAAATATTTAGTCGATTTCCGCCTAATCCGCAACAACGCCAAATGGGAAGGATGCGAGTCTGAATCTAATTAAATCTTTTGCATAAAACGAAAAATGAGACCGGCTGGCCTCATTTTCTTTTAAAGCGACAATGTCGCGAGCTCATGTCTCAATGCTCGCCGTAGCGGGCGACCTCACATCTCTTAATTCGTGAACCCAGCAAAGATGTTGTTGCTCAGGAACGGCAGGAATCCGAGAGCGATTACGGCTGCACTTAACAGAATGATGACTTCACGCTGGCGCTTTGTGAGGCGGAGCGGAGTGAGGTGGCCATCGGGTTCATCGACCCAGGCGGCCTTGATGAGCTGCAAGTAGTAGAAGAGTGCAATGACGTTGTTCAAGACGGCGAATGCAACGAGTGCATAATGGCCCGTCGAAGCTCCGCTGAAGAACAGGTGGAACTTGCCGAAGAAACCGGCGAGAGGCGGGATACCTGCCAAGCTGAACATCGAAATGGCAAGTGCAATGCCGAGGCTCGGGTTCTGCTTAGAAAGGCCACGGAGCGACTGGAATGTTTCTTCGCGGTGGTGTCCGATAATGCCGAACACGAAGAACGCGAGGTAGTTCGAAACGGCATAGACAAAGAGGTAATAGATGATTGATGTCTTTGCGGTTGTTGCTGGGCCGAGCAAAGCGACCATGATGTAACCGGCTTGAG
>CAMUYW010000032.1 GCA_947165045.1 uncultured Fibrobacter sp.
ACAAGCTCACCTCCGCCAAGAAGTACACCGCATTCTACCCGGAAGCATACGGCCGCGTGGTCGCCCTCCTCACGGAAGCTCTCGCCGCCGACAAGAACCTCGACGCTCGCCTCAAGACTTTCGAAGCCCTCGTGCCGAAGAAGGAAGTCGCCAAGCTCTACAAGACTGCCGCCAAGCAGGACGAATTCAAGAGCCTCGCCATCAACACGCTCAGCTTCCTCGCCGAAGCCACCGTGTGGGACAAGGAAGACCGTTTCTTCGTCCGCGAATGCGCCGACTATCCGTTCTTCAACTCTCTCGACGTTTACTTCTACGGCAGCTTTAGCTTACTCGCCCTCATGCCGCGTCTCGATGGCGTCGTGATGAAGCGCTTTGGCGATGCCATTCTCGCCGTGAATGACAACCGTCGCCGCCACCACGAATTTGTGAACCTCCCCTACGCCGACCTCCCGGATCCGAAGCTCGAAGGTCCGCGCGCAATTCGTGGTGCCGTGATTCACGACCTCGGTAGCCCCTTCGACGCAGAACCGGATGCTTACGACTGGCACAACGTAAAGGAATGGAAGGACCTCGCTCCGAAATACGTGCTCATGGTCTACCGTCACTACCACAAGACGAAGGACATGCAGTGCCTCGCCGATTGCAAGGAAGCCGTTTACGCCGCTATGGAATACCTCGAAAAGATGGTGAACCCGGGCGAAAACTTCCCGCTCACGCACGGTACGGACGACACGTTCGACAACCTCTGCAGCTACGGCATCTCTGTTTACTGCGGTTCTCTCTGGATTGCAGGCCTCCGCGCTGCAGCAAAGATTGCAGAACTCCTCGGCGATAACGAACAGGCAGCCAAGTGGAACGCCAAGTCCGAAGCCGCCAACAAGGAATTCACGGATTCCCTCTGGGACGAAAACGAAGGCTACTTCCGCTTCTTCATCACCCCGATGGAATTGAAGGACTTGAACGTTGAAAAGTATGCCGAACTCCGCGAAGCCGTGAAGGTTTCTCTGGAACTCCCGGAAGATCCGAACGCAGGCGTGAAGGCCATCAACGAATGGCTCTGCGCAGGCGAAATCCCAGACGGCGAAGACCTCTCCAAGAACGAACTCCGTGGCCTCAAAAAGGCTTGGATTACGGCTCAGTGCAAGGAAGCCTTCACCAAGAGCTGGGAAGCAAAGATTGCGAACGACAGCGATGACGTGTTCGCCGATACGATGCTTGCAGACACTTACCTCCGCTTGCTCGACCTCGAACCGATTACCGACAGCGCGAAGGCCAAGTCTAACTTGCTCAGAATTTTCAATACGAACTATAAGGCCAACAGCCCGCTCATCGGTGCTGCAAACCTTGTTCATAAGGACGGTTCTCCGCTCGACGAATTCAACTTCCAGGCTCACGACGTTTGGATTGGCATTCAGTACAGCATCATGACCGCCATGATGTTCCACGGTTTGGAAAAGGAAGCCTCCGTGCTCGCCGATTCCATGATCGGAAACCTCTATGACGAAGCCCGCGTTCCGTTTGCAGCACCGGAAGGATTTAACGGTTCTTGCCGCCTCCACCCGGAAGCACTCGTCGCGAAGTTCGGCCTCAGCGCTGCTGCCGCCGATAAGATGCACAAGGAACTCCTGAAGAAGGGCGCTCTCCTTGCCGACAGCCGTATCAGCCCGAAGCTCCCGCGCAATCTCGCCGCCTTCACGAAGGCATTTGGCGCCATTGCGAAGGCAAACAAGGTCGATGTGAACGAGCTCTTCACGCTCCTCCACAGCACCGCCTTGAAGTATACCGCAGGAAAGTACTTCCGTCCTGGTATGGTTTTCGCTTTGCTTTACTAAGAAGACCGCTCGGCTCTATCGCAATATAGAACCTCCGTCTTCGCCTCGCTCTCGCAAAAACGCCCGGTTAATACCGGGCGTTTTTTGCTCACAACAAGTAAGGAGAACTGCAAGGCTCTAGCAGCAAGCTCACACGCAAACAAGACCTTGGTCTTCGACCAACGATTGTTTGCTTAGTGACTTGCTACTATCGCCATAAAAGTTCATCTACTTATAAGCCCCAGTTTTTCAAAATTCGCTTTATAAAAGAAACACTCGTTGGAAAGACCAACGAGTGTTTCTTTTGCATCATGTACAAAAAAAACTACGGATAATACACCGTCAGAACATCGGGGCCGATAACAGCGGATTCTTTCGCGACAAGGCCTGCGGGTAACTCGGGATACTCAAGCCCACCCTTAACAGCCCCTTGCTCAATAAGCTGATCAAGTTTTTCGTCGACGGAAGAATCCGTCGAGCGCCACAAATCAAGGCGATTCCACAAGGGCCTCACATTTTGAAGCGGCGCATCATTTTGTGCGTTCGCCACATCATTAAACAGTTCGCGAGCAAGACCTGCGCCCGGTTCCACCATGAGTCGGTGCATTCCGCGAGCAGACAAATCCGAAATCATCTCACGCCAGTTTTCAGCAAATGATTCATGAGGTAACAGCACAAAGTCAGCGACATGTGGCTGAGCAACGCTCGAGTACACTAAAAACTTAGAATTCTTTGACGAGAAAACGACCAAATGCGTTATTTCGTACGCAGTAAACTCATGATGACCAGCCCAAATAACTTTAACAGGGTCATGGCCTTCGACATAACGCACGTTAAGGCTTGGATTATCCGCAAGAAGCGTCCCTGCACCGACAAGAACGGCATCGCTCATCGCACGGAGTTCATGATTCCAGCAATTTGCTCCGGGCTTTGTGATCGCAAGCGGCATATAATTTCCGACAGCATCGATGCAACCCATAAAGCCATCCTGCGAAACCGCAGACTTTATTTCAACAAAAGTCCGCTTAGTACGTACAAAATAATCATATGCTTCAAAAAAGCGTTCCACTTCGCGGAACACTTCTCGCCCTTCGCCTTCGCGCATAGCGCGGTCTTCGGGCGACATTACGCGGAATTCAAAAACGCGACATTCTGTAGATGATTCACCATTCGGACATTCATCAACGCAAGCACAAATACAAGCATCCACGCCTTCGTGAACTTCGATTCCCGCTTCTTCAAGAATCGCGCGAGACTTGCCATGCACAACGGGATTCGGATCTGAATGCGCAAAGTAAACTTTCTTGATTCCGGCTTCGATTATAGCCTTGGTGCAAGGCGGAGTTCGTCCGTAATGGCAACACGGTTCCAAAGTCACAAAAATAGATGCGCCACAAGCAAGTTCTCCCGCATCGCGTAACGCCATCACTTCAGCATGAGCACTTCCGGGACGTTGCGTACGGCCCTTCCCGACCACAATTCCATCCTTAACAACAACAGCTCCAACCGCCGGATTCGGGCGACTTTCGCCAATAGCAAAGAATGCTTGCTGCAAAGCGAGCTGCATGTAATTTGTGAATTCCATGGTCATATTTTTCTATGCAGGAGATTCCCGCCGGAGTTTACCCCGGACTTAGTTCCGGGGCAGGAAAGACAAGTTACTGCGGCAAAGCCATGATACCGCCGTCGATGTTGAACACGCGGGTATAGCCATTTTCAACAAGGAACTTCGAGGCAGCCATGCTGCGCTTGCCACTGCGGCAATAAATCAACAAATCCTTATCCTTCGGGAATTCGCTCAAGCGCTGCGGAATTTCCTGAAGCGGAATGTTAATAGCAACAGGCGAAGCCTTACCCTTTTCAACCTCAGCCGGCGTGCGCACATCAACAAGAACGGCACCAGCCTTGCTCATTTCCAAAGCCTTGTTCCAATCAATTGTCGTCACAGTTGCAACAGGCTGTTCTGCAACAGCGGCTGCCGGCTGCACAACTTCAGCTTTCTTTGCAACAGTCTGCGGCTTCGGTTCTTCAGAAGAATTGCAAGCCGTAGCAAGCAACATGGCACAGAAAGAAATCGCCAACAATTTATTCATTAAAAAACTCCTTGAAAAATCAATAGGAAAAATAACAATTATTTTATGACGCGTTCAATAAACTCAAATGTTTCTCGATACGCTTTATCACGAGCGGTCTTGCGTGAGAGATACAAATCATGAAGGCCATCCGGAATCGTCTTAACCGTCACTTTTTCGCCTAGATACGGCGCCCAATCCTCAATGTGATCAACATTCAAAACGCCATCGCAATGCAAATAGTCATCAGTCCACTCCTCGCCATCAGCGGAACAATCGCTACGCATTACAAGGACCGGCACCTTGACATTCAACTTTGAATGAACACGATTATGCCCATTCATAATAGCACGAGCCCAGCCCAAATACTGAACCGGACGGCCCACGCTTTTCAACGTTTCATTATACTCCCATTCACCTTTTTCACTTTTTAAAAGGGAATAAGCATAATTCGGATCCCCAGTCGATTCGACCCTAAAATCAGGCAAGAAAAGAGCAATTTCAGCAAGCAAAGGCATGCCAATCTTACGAGCAAACCAATTAAAATTAAAATCCAAGAACGGACTATTCAATACAAGAGCCGTAAAATGGCCTTCGCTTCGATCATTCACGTACAACGAAGAAACGAGGCCGCCTTGAGAATGACCAATAACGATAAACGGTATGCGTTCCGCCTCTTCATAATCATCTACAGCGATTTTCTTACTCAGTTCAACAGCCACATCCAGTTCTGCATAAAATTCCTTGATGTTTCTGAAATCAGCACGAGGTTCATCCGACACATACGAACGACCGCAGTGATGCAAGTCTATCGCAAAAAAGGCAAAACCAGCAGAATCCGCTTTTTCGGCAAGTTCTTTCTGGAAAAAATAATCGTTATATCCATGGACGTACAAGACAATTCCACGCAAGCTCACATTGTTCTGTGAATCCGCACGCGGAGAACTTCCAAACGGATATTCAATCAAAGTCGAATGAAAAAACACACCGCTATCGGGATTAGTCTCTATCGGGTAAACCTTAAAAGGTTCTCCCAGTTCATTGTCGGTCTGCACTTTCGACAAGGATTTTTCAATCACATCAGGATGCACATCGATAACAGAGGTACAATCAAGTCGAACATCGCGTAAGGCTTCGGCATTGACATAATATACATAAATCGCCGCTGCAACAAAAATCGACAACAGCGAAATAATCATAACGATTATTCTAAATTTTTTCATGTCTACATAATAAAAAAATTCAGCCGCACCGGAGTTTATAAAAACATTGCAATAACCTCTTTTGCAACGCACACCGGATTTAGGTGATTTTTTTCACAAAGTTCAGCAAACCCAACCTTGTCGTAGAACTCTTTAGAAAGCCCGCGCACAAGAACCTTTGCGCTTGTTTCGCCTAATGCGGCAGCCACTTTTTGGCCAAAGCCCCCCTCAACAACACCGTTTTCAAGTGTCACGAAGACTTCATGAGTCTTAGCCAGTTCAAGCAACAATTCCTTATCAACTCCACTTGCGTAACGCGGGTTCACAAGCGTTGCATCGATACCTTCGCGGCGGAGTTCAAGCGCCACAGCTGCGGCCCGCTGGTAAAAATCGCCAAGGCCAATCAAAGCCACGCGCTCTCCACGATGCACAACTTTAAACTTGTTGAGGTTAGAATAATCCTTTTCGAAAATATCGCTACGATGATGCACGGCATTCGGAATGCGTATTGCAACCGGATGTTCCATCTGGTCAATCGCCCAATCCGCCATTGTCTTGAATTCTTCAACGCAAGTCGGGCACAGATAAACTAAGTTTGGAATATTACTAATCATCGGGATATCGAAAATGCAAAGATGAGTCGTATCGTTCATGCCATCGGCCCCCGACATCGTCACAAGAATCGTAGCGGGATTCTTGTTCGCGCAAAGGTCCTGCGAAAGTTGGTCGTAAGTGCGCTGGATAAACGTTCCATGCGTGCTATAAATCGGTTTTGCACCGCCCTTTGCAAGCCCAGAAGCTAACGCAACAGCATGCTCTTCGGCAATGCCCACATCAATGTACTGCTTGCCCGCTTCTTTACGGCGAACTTCGTGGAATCCAATTCCCGCCGGGACCGCTGAATGAATCACAACCACCTTCGGGTCGCTCTTGATTTTCGCCATGAGGTACAGCCCAAGAATTTCGCTGTAGCTTTCGCCGCTACCCCAGTTGATTTCACCCGTTTCTGCATTGAACGGAGCAGCCCAATGCCACATTTCGCGGTCACGTTCTGCAAACGAAAAACCGCGGCCCTTTTGCGTGTGGATATGCACTACGACCGGACGCGTCGTATCTTTCACAGATTTGAAAATTTCAATGAGCGAAGCGATATCGTTACCTTGTTCCAAGTACTTGTAATCAAATCCAAGAGACTTGAAGTAATTATTTTCGGATTTGCCACCCGTTGCACGGAGTTCTGCCAAGGACTTGTAAAGTCCGCCATGATTTTCGGCAATCGACATTTCGTTGTCATTTACCACCACGATAAAATTCGTTGCGTATTCGCCCGCATTGTCAAGACCTTCGAACGCTTCGCCGCCACTCAAGGAACCATCACCGATTACGGCAATCACATTCCCCGATTCGCGCAGAACATCACGAGCCGTTGCAAGGCCTAGCGCAAGACTTACCGATGTCGATGTATGCCCCACCATGAAAAAGTCGTGTTCGCTTTCAGTCGGTTCACTGTAGCCCGTCACATCGCCATAATGGTCCACATCCAAAAACGCCTGGGCACGTCCCGTAAGCATCTTGTGGCTGTAACTTTGGTGGCTTACGTCGTAAACAATCTTGTCTTTTGGCGAATCGAAAACGTAATGGAGCGCAATCGTCGCTTCAACAAATCCGAGGTTCGGCCCCACATGCCCGCCGCGAGCTGAAAGTTTTTTGACGAGTGCCGAGCGCATTTCAGCCGCAAGCTGTTCAAGAGATTGGACATCCAACGCTTTCACGTCGGCTGGGGACTTGATTTTTTCTAGGAGCATAGAACCTCGCGAATTCCGTCGAGCATTTTGCAAAACGGGGCATTAATTTGGATATTAATATATATTAAAAAGCCCTAAGGATTTCGCGAATTCTCAGGGATTCTTTTACATGTGTAAACGAATACTGATACACTACGGTTAGGAAGTCATCCTCAACGAAGTGTAACGAAGGAGGGGATCCATACAATACCCTCAGCGATAAAAAGTATGGATCCTCCTTGCGGAGGATGACGTAAGAGAGCAGGCTTCGCCTACGCGGGGATGACAAAGATGCCGCTATAGCACAAAGAGCGCAAGGGCTACAATCAAGGCGATAAACGGGAGAGCGAACAACGCGAGAAAGCGGATGCAGTAAAGCGCAACCTTCACGTTCCAAAAGAAGAGGCGACGCCTCCCCTGCTTGGTCTTGCGAATTTCAGCTTGGCAATCGGGGCAAATATTCCCAACCTTGTTGCGATAGCGAATCGCTAGGTTACTTTGCATCGGGGACATCCCGACTTTATCGTTAAATTCTTTATGGCAAATAGAACATGTAGACTGCATGTCCTAATTATAATCATTTTTTCCCTTGAACAAGGTGGTTATTGTCAAAGAATCACTTTTGCCATCGAAATTGCCTTCAAGATATCTGTATTTCAAAGTCCAAGTGATTACAGTATCGCGCTCTAACGGTTCGTCAAGCCAATTAGCAAGGTAGAAAGGTTTCTTTTCATAAACTGATGGATAATACGTTCCCAAATAACGAATACTATAATAAGGAACAATAGCACAAAGCACCATAGAATCTTGTTTCATGCAATGATTATTCGCCCCATCAACAGCCCACTCCGGCAAACCATCTATCGAAACATTATAGCCTGTAAACAAAGTATCCATTCCAAAAATTTCACTCTGAGTATCGAGCGTATCAAGTGCATTGCGGAATGCAGCCGTATCAAACGGAGGTGCATTAATAGCTGGAATATAATCCGTCCAAGCATTCGCGCCATAATTCAAGAACAACGTATCATTCACTTCTTTACGTAACGTTGTATGGTACGCATCGAGATAAACAGTGTCATAGACACACTCATAGCCAGACTGTTGACACAACGCATAATTATTGTACCTAATAAACAAATCCTTTTCCTCTATTTCATTCGGCAAAGCCGAACTAACGGCATCCAATACATCGTACATATAGCACAAACCGCTAACGTCACAATTGAAAGTCTTTTCCGTATTGGAAGAATCAAGTTCGCAGAAAACGGGTTCACTACCGCAAGGACCTGATTCTCTAGTTTTTTGAGCACGCAATTTAACTAGCGTATCATTTTTCCCCGTATAGCGATCAAAATAGACAAAGCTCGTGTAGTCATGTTTTGTAATGACAGAATCATCGTAAACCGTATCTCTATAAAGAGTTACTGATTCGCGAACATATATAGTTTTACAAATTCCGTGCAAAGAATCCAATTGTTCCTGTTGCACTATTTGAAACATATCAATAGTGCAGTCGGCATCTGATTCTGCAACAGACTCCGAGTTGGTCAAGAAATTGTTACACGACGAAAGCATCGTGGCGACCGTAAAGAACAATAAAATTAAGGATAAACGTTTCATGTAAATAATGTACAAACGTTTCACGCATAAAAGACGGAAAAAAAACACAAAAAACGACAAAAGCTACGAGAAAAACAGCCCCGATAGAACGATTTGTATTATATAGAAGATTTATCTATTATCGTCTTTAGCGATTTTATCGTACGCTTGGATAATTTCGCGGTCCATATCACGACGATGCGCCGGGGATGCAAACTTGTTGCGCACCTGACTCTTGTAAATCGTCCAATTGCGCGAGAACGCCATGTGCATCACAGCAGCGATTAAAAGCCCGGGCAGCAAGCTGTAACTCCCCGTCATTTCGCAAACCATCACGACGCCCGCAATCGGAGCCTTCGCGGCCCCCGCAAAGAATGCCGCCATGCCAACGAGAATAAACATTTCCGGCATGCGAATAAGGCCCGGCGCCACGAGTTCGAAAATTCCAGCGAACATTGCGCCTAGCACGCCACCGATAAACAGCGACGGTCCAAACACTCCACCCGAGCCGCCAGAACCAACAGTCAATGCTGTCGCGAGAATCTTCGCCAACACAACGCCAAGCAAAATCAGCACACCAAAGCCCGAATGCGGCACAAGCCCCGCCATCAAATGGTCGATGAATTCAAAACCGCCGCCCGAGACTTCGGGATACACAAGCACTAAAACCGAAATAAGCGCGCCACCCACCGCAGGCTTGAGCCAAACCGGGGCGGTCCACTTATTAAAGCGACGTTCCGACGCATAATAGCAGCGCACATACATGTACGAAAACGGGAAGCAGAAAATGCCAAGCAGAGCGCACGCCAAAAGTTCCACACCATTCGTAAACGGGAAAGGCGATACAACTCCAATAATCGGCGCAGCCCCCACAAACGCAATATAGACCGTAAACGAAACAACCGATGAAATAATCGAAGTTGCAAACGCATTCGATTCAAAGTCCTCGCGGTAAAGCATTTCGACCGACGTGAGCGCCCCCGCAAGCGGAGCCTTAAAAATCGCGCCTAGCCCAGCCGCCGTACCCGCGAGCAAAAATTGCCCGCGCAACATCCGTGGCATCTTGAAAAACTTGCAAATGGTCGATGCAATTCCCGAGCCAATCTGCGAAATCGGCCCCTCGTAACCCGCAGAACCGCCCGTCGAAAGCGTAATAATACTCGCCAAAAACTTCGCCGGCGCCACGCGCGCGCGCACATTTCCGCCTTGGTGGTGAAACGAATAAATCATCCTGTCGGTGCCCTGCCCCGCCGTTTCTGGCGCACGCGCCACCTTGTGGATGAAAAGCCCGACAGCAAGCCCACCAATTGCAGGAACAACTGCAAAAGCCCACCACGGAAGCATCCCGAGCGTCCACGGCAAGCGCACAAATTCCATCGCGGCCCACAGCCCAAAATGGAACGCCACGGCCACAAGCCCAGTCACGCCCCCAATGACAGCAGCAAGCCCGAGCTTTGGCAAATAGCCATTCACCACGAGAAGTTTAGCAATCGTTCTATGAATTCGCTTCACGGTGCGCAAGATAGAAATTTTATATTGCCTTCCCAACACATTTTTTTATATATTATTCGTCCAAAAGCGAAATGCTGTAAGAAAATTATGCGAATTGAAGTACATCCAGAAAATCCGCAAGCGCGAATTGTAAAGCAAGCGGCAGAAATTCTCGAAGACGACGGACTCGTCCTCTACCCCACCGAATCAGGCTACGCCATCGGTTGCAACGCCGAATCGACCAAGGCAATCCACAAGCTCTACGCCCTCAAAAAGCCCATGAAAAAGTTCGTCATGGCGCTGATTGTCCCCGACATCCGGTTTGCAAGCGGCTACGCCCACGTGAGCAACTTCGCATTCAACATCATCAAGCAGCGCGTGCCCGGCCCATACACGTTCATTCTCCCCGCCGACCCGCATATTGCACGCAAGCTCGACGTCAAGCGCCCGGAAATCGGCATCCGCATCCCGACGCACCCGTTCTTCAAGGAACTTTTCCAGCATTTTGACAAGCCAATCCTCAGCACGGCAGCCAAGCTCAGCGAGGAAGACATGTACGAGACCGACGACATCTGGAAAACGTTCCAACATTCCGTGGACATGATGGTCGATTGCGGCAACATCGAAATCAACCCGACGAACATCGTGAGCCTCGTCGGTGATTGCGTTGACGTGATACGTGGAGAACTGGTGTAAAAGAGAAAAGGGCCACCGCGAAAGTGACCCTTTTGCTATACCCGGTTCGCGAGTCGAACGCGAGTTTAATCCTTAGGAGGGACTCGTTCTATCCATCTGAACTAACCAGGCTCATTAGCGCATGCGAATATAGAAAAAAAATCGAGAATCATCAAGCGAAACGCCAAATTCTGTAAAAAAGAACGCCCGCCACCGTTTTCACAATGACGGACGCCTTATCAACAAATAAATAAGATCTCTAGGAAGCTAAAATTTTTTCAAAGCCTATATCATTACGGCCCTTTAGAGTCTCCTTATCAATAAAGAACAGATTCGACTTTTCAAAAACAAACAAATCACTACAAGACTGACGTGTTTCTTCAGAACTTGACAGAACAGAAACGTACACATTCAATTCAAATCCGCGAATTTTTTCAAGCACAGTTCTTGAATCGCCAGAAAAATCCTCATAAAGAAGAACTTTATCATTTGAAGCAAGATTATCTCGAATCCAGTTTACAAGACTTGAATTCCACAGTTCGTCGTTGATTGGCAAAAGAAGAGCAAATGAGGTATTCAAATTTTTCTCTGTCTTATACTTAATCAAATCCTTAATTTGATCAAGTTGCGTACCAAAAGATTCTTGCAGAGCTTCGGGTTTTATCCAGACTTCATCGACATCGCAATCAACAAGTTTCTTATATTCTGGAGAATCTATTTTGGAATTATCAAGGAGAAGCACTTGGTGATTCTTTTGCAACTTCAGTAAACGGATCATGTCCAAAGCATCTTGGTTTTGAGCCAAACCTTCTCCGCTCAAAACAACATTTTCATAATGCTTTACATCATGGAATTTAAGAAGATTATCAAAAGTTTCAGAATCTATCGAGTCCGCACTTTGTCCGTCATCTAAAGCCACAAATACATTTCTGGGTTCCGTCAACGGAATACAATCGCTAAGCAACTGTGGCAATTGAGGATTTTCGTCAAAGGCTTCGATTAAATACGGCAGCATCAGCTTATTGAAAACACATATTTCATTTTCAAATTCACCATCCTTTCCTGTATAATAGTCAACAGCATGACAAACACCTCCGCACAGAGTCTTCCAAACACAATCTTTACAGCGTTTAAAGTTATTCTTTGATCGTTGCAAAGTCTTCGCGACAACACTACTCTGAGCAAGAATTTCATCAAGTGGCGCTTCATTAATATTTCCAATATTAAATTCGGGATCACCAATAAAATCATCACATATGTAAATATCACCATTATTAGAAAGGCCCAGCACTTTTCTTCCTGCGCCGCAAGGAGTCTGCGTGCACATAAACGTATTTTCGTTTGCAAAAAGGCTTAAAGCCATATTTGACAAAATACGTTCCTTTATCTTTTTTTCATTATGCGTATTATTTTCTACTATCCTATGGAAAATCTTCTTATACGCTTCAAAAATCTGTTCCCCAGATACATACAAGGAACTGTCATTTCCACCACGTCCAAACTTCATCAACGGAATGAACGAGAATGTATAAATATCATTTGCAAGATAGAAGTCTAAAATTTCATCAATATGTTCAGCGACATTGCTGGTCATCACGCTCAACACGCCAAATGGCACTTCGTGTTTTTGCAGGATACGAACACCACGCATAACATGGTCAAAAGACCCCTTTCCATTTTGGAATGGTCTTGTAGCATTTTGGAAACAAGCAGGCCCGTCAAGGCTTACTCCAACTTCAATGTTATTTTTCTTAAAGAATTCCGCATGTTCATCATTCACCAAAGACGCATTGGTCTGAATCGTTATTTTGACCATATCGCCATATTTTTTTGAATATTCAAAGACGTCTTTAACCAGCTTAAAGTTAATTAAAGGTTCTCCTCCATGCATCAGCATCGTAACACAGTTGTTAGGATTTAACCTAACATACTCATCAACAATTCTATGCGCAGTCTCAACAGACATATGTGCAGACTGATCAAGACCAGCATTCGCATAGCAATACACACACTTTAAATTACAAGCCAGCGTTGCTTTAATCACCGCCAAAACCGGATATTCTTTCTTTTCACAAGATTTACATTTCCGTTTTTCATTTTGCTTTAGTGAAATCAAATTATGAGTACGCAATAAAATCTTTAACCTGTCGATTTCACTTGCAGGAATTCCTTCATATTGACGAGAAATACTTTCCGTGGTCAATCCCTGTTCGATTTGGTGTACAAGTTCTTTACACAAATCATCCAACAGTAGCCATCCTCCAGTTTGAGGATTTATAGCCATTTGTCTATTTTTTAATGCTAACCATTTAATAGAAGATTCTTTATTAATCATAGCCCTAATAATTTCAAAATATTGGAAAGGCTATATGCCTTTCCAATAACAATTTATTCTCTATTTAGTTATTTATTTTTCAGAATTTTTTCAACTATAGGTTTATTTACGGCATCACAAATTATTTCATTCCCTGAGAATCTGCATCCAATTTTCGCCAAAACAGTCAACTGGTTCTTCGTCAATTTCGTTTCAAAGAACTTCGTATAATCACGATTATCAGATTTTACAGTCAATTTCCACGGATCATCAGAAAAATCCATCCATTGATAATAAGCAGATGTTTTGCCTGCATCGTGAAGTCCTGCAACAGTACCACGAACATTCAAAGCTTCAATATCAGCTCTAAGAATTTTTTCAACCGCTATCTTATACTCAGGATTACAAGATACTCGATTTCCTGAAACTTGGCATCCAAGCAACGTCAGTTCTTTCAGCTGAGCTTTGGTCAATATATTACCAAGTACACACGTTTTTTTATCATTGGTATTAGCAACCAACTCCCACGGCGTATCAGAGAAATCATACCATTCAACATCCTGCGCCTTAAGTCCCTCAAAACGAGATCCCGTAGACAAGGCAGAGCCTTTGACATTCAGTTGAGTCGTTGCCGTTTTTTTGCTAGTATTAGTTTTTGTTTTTCCCATATTAGTTTCCTTTTTTTGTTAATGTTGTTATTTTCAAAATAACATAATAGTAATAATGTTATAAACCAAAAAATTTATTTTACATTACTACAAACAATATAAATTTAAATATTTTATTTTTTTAGAATCTTTTCAACCGCAGCTTTATTTTTATTCAATAGAATTATCTTATCAGCAGTCAATCTACAACCCAGCGCTGTAAGCGCGTTCATTTGCATTTTCGAAAGATTTTCTTTTCGATTAAAAACAACCTCATCGTTCTTTAAACGAGCTCCTTCTGGACCACATTTATCCCATCCTATTTTTTCATCATACCATCCACGATCATCGCTAAAAACATTTTTTCCACCTTCATACCGCTGGTTTGCAGCGAGAATTGAGTTTTTGACATTTAATGATGCGCTCGTATGAGGATTAATCCGAGCATGAGTCAATGCATCTTTTGCTGCTTCAATCTGAGTTCGAGTCAATGTTTCTTTCGATGTTTTAATTTTAAGGTTCCTCACGTTTACCCCTTTTTTAAAAAAAATAGTTTGCGATTTCTTCGCCTTTCAAATTATCCATACCTATTTTCAAGACATCATAATTTCGCGAGAAATTTTCAAACCCTTTATTTTGAGACGAAAGAGAATCCAACGGAATATTGGCAAGACGAATATTCGTACTCCAGAAATCATCACCAATACGGTTAAGCAAGACATTTGCCTTTTCCGCATCATCGTACTGATTATTTCCATAAAGGACCAAAGTATCCGAAGATTTCAATTTATCCTTTATCATGGAATAATTTTGTTCAATCGCATCAGTAGAAGAAATCGGCAAAAAGAATGTCAAATTTGCATCACAATTACTTTTTTCTCTTTCTTCTGCAAATTGGCGGATTACGACATTCATCGTATCTGGATTATCCGTAGCCGTTTTTACCCAAAGACTATCAAATTGGAACGCTTTTTCAATGTTTTCCTTATTCAATGAATCAGGAGACAACACGACAAGTTTCGGTTGAATATTCTTTACTTTTGCAAAGTTGACATACTCAACCAGATTGGAGTCTTTCAAGCTCTCTTCATCAAAGAATACATCATCCATATAAGATATGGAATGCAATTTAAGCAAACTTTTGAAAAGATCGCCATCCATTTGATCCTGACCTATTTTCGAATCAGCCGTTGAAAGCACGACTTTTCGAGAATAATCCGTCATTGGACCAATAAGAAGTTCAGGGAGATCCGGATTAAGATCATATTGCTGTATCAGATACGGAATCATGAGTTTGTAGAAGACGCAAGTTTCCGTTTCTTCAACACCCCTTGCCCCCGTATAATAATCGGTAGAATAACAAATACCACCACAAACACCTCTCCACTCACAATCCTTGCATCGAGAAAGATGTTTCATCGCTCTAAATTCAGTTTGAGCAACAACCTTGCTTTTTAAAATCTGATCCTTGAAATGACCGCCATCAAGCGTTCCTATTCTAAAATCAGGATCGTTAATAAAATCATCACAGGCATAAAAATCGCCATTAATGCCAAATCCCATAGTATTGCGGCCGGCACCACAAGGAGCCCTCATGCACATAAATTGTTTTTTATGCAAGAAAACATTTCGAGCTAGATTTTTTATAAAACGTTCCTCAATTCTTTTTTCGCCCTTATTTTTCGTATTAAAATCGACGATGCGTTTCATAATCCGCTTATACGCGGCAAACATCGTTTCGCCATCAATATAGGACTGTTCATCATTCTCGCCACGGCCAATTCTCTGGAGAGGAATGAACGAATAACTATAAATATCATTCGCCAAGAAAAAGTCAATAATTTCATCGATATGTTCCGCATTTTGCCCATTCATCACAGAAATCGTTCCAAACGGAATTCCGTGTTTTTGCAAGATGCGGATACCCCTCATAACTTGTTCAAACGAGCCTTTACCATTTTGAAGCGGTCTCGTTTTGTTATGGAATTCGGCAGGGCCATCAATGCTTACACCAACGCCTATTTTATTTTCTTTTATAAACTGCGCAATTTCATCTGTGAGTAACGTGGCATTAGTCTGCATTGTTATATCAATTTGATCTCTGCGATCTTTTGTATAAGCAGCCAGTTTCCTAATCAAATCAAAGTTGAGTAAAGGTTCGCCACCATGCATCGTCAAGTTGACTTTACGCTCAGGATTCATAAGGCTATACTCATCTGCAATGCGGAATGCCGTTTCGGGCTTCATGAAGTCTTTTTGATTACAGCCCGCATTTACATAACAATAGGTACACTTTAAATTGCATGCTTCGGTCAAATTCAAAACGGCATGAGTAGGCATTCCATGATTACACGGCCTACAAGAATTATCAACAACCGATCCGTCATCTATAAACTTATTCTGTTCTAAAAGATTAAGCAGTTTACGAATTTCATTCTGTTCCAAACCAGGATATTCGCGTTCTACGTCAGAAATTTTTTTAAATTCGCCTAAACGAGATATAATGTCTTTGCTTAAATCATCTAAAAGCAACCATTCCCCAGATTCTGGCAGCAACGCCAAATTATGCTTACCTAAGTCAATCCATTCGATTTGTTTGAGTTTCATATCTTACCAAGAGAAAGGGAGAGAAAATCCCTCCCTTTCGGTTAAACCATTTTTTATTTCATGACTTTCTTTACGGCATTCAAGTTTGCCGAAGGAACAAGGATACGATCCTTACCGATATAGCAGTCAAGAGTAGCTAGCGATTTGGTAAGTTCCTTAGTCAAAGTTCCCGTAAACGAGACACTCACAAAATCGGACGGTTTCAAATCCGAACCACAAATATCCTTGGTATAACTCCCCTTAAAATGGGTTCCACCAAATTTACACCAGTCACCCTTACAGTAATCCGGGCAATCATCCATGGCCAAGCCACCTCGTCCAGCGAATTCAAAAGCCTTTTTATCGCCAAGAATCCAACGCCCCGTACGGCTGCTAGAATCAGACTTGATATGTTCCGGATCGGAGAATTTGCACCAATTATCTTTGCAATGACCTTCATCAGGAGGAGTTACCTTAATATGTTCCGGATCGGAGAATTTGCACCAACCTTTGCAATGGTTGTCGTCTTCACTCTTAATACCTAAATTAAGATTTTTAGATGCCAAGTCTGCTCTTGCATTCTTGATATCAAGTTTAGCACCAGCAAGGGATGCCTTATTAAGTTTATCGTTTATATTTGCCATATTTTTTCCTTTTTTTTTACAAAGTTTTATTTGTAATTTTAACATAGCAAAAAAGTATTTTTTAGGAAAAAGCAAAATTTATGTTACATGTATATACAAAATAATATACACATACTCTCTAGTACCAGCAAAATCAAAGACATAAAGCATTCTAATCATTTTTCAAATGAATGAGTAAATAATAATTTACATTATACAAAAAGAATACAATTTGATTATATAGAGAAAATAATGAATTTATTATTAAGTCTTACCGAACAATGTAATCTACGTTGTAGTTATTGTTACTACAAAGAAAGTCAGGTAGAACGAGCCAATGTAATGAGCAACGAAGTGCTAGAAGCTTCGCTACAACTGGCATTTGAAAGAACTATACAGCTCAAGCACGTTTCTTTAAACATCACATTCTTTGGCGGTGAACCGCTCTTGCGTTTTGATGCTATCAAAAAAACAGTAAAACAGGCCAAAAAATTGGCCAAAGAACACCATGGCGAGCTCCCCAACGATTTTCAACTGCGTTTTTTCATCAACACAAACGGCACACTCATAACAGAAAGCATTCTTGATTACTTAAAAAAAGAAAAAATACAGCCTTTGCTATCCCTTGACGGCCCCGAACGTAAGCACAATATCTCCCGCAAAAAAATTGACGGAACAGGCAGTTTTCAGGACATATCAAAATGGATTCCAAGCCTTGTAGAAATGGATGCAACGGCATTGATGGTCATAACACGCAAACACATTCGCGGTTTAAGCAGGGCTATCAAATGGGTATTCGACCAAGGGTTTAACAGCATTGCAACGGCTATCGATTTTGACGGGAAATGGACAGAAACAGACATGGCAGCGTTATCGATTGAATATCAAAAGATTGCCCTGTTATGGCTAAAAATGAGAAAGCAAAACCCGAACCTTTACTTAAGTACAATTCAAGATAAAATCTCGTACATACTGCTCGACAAACGACAACGGCACAACAACTGTTTCATTCTCAAAGGTGCTATCGGCATTGCGACGAACGGAAACGCGTTCCCTTGTAGCAGGTTCATCACTAGTAGCGATGACGCCAAGTACGTACTCGGCAATGTACTCGACAAAAACAACCATATTTTTACAGGTTCTGTAGCAAAAGACATTTGCCACTTTTTAAAATACGACAAGCCCGAATGCAAAGGATGTTCTATCCGATATCGTTGCTCAGCGCACGAATGCGGATGTACAGCTTTTTACACCACAGGCTCTATTTACGGAGTTTCTCCCGAAGTATGCGCTCACGAGCGCATGCTAACATCGATATGCGATGAAATTTTAGCTAAACGCCAAGCTTTAGGCGAACTTTTCTAACCCCAAAACAAAAAGGAAGAATAACTATGGCTTCAACAAAGAAAAAAACAGAAACTAAGGTCAAAGCACCCAAAGTAACAGGACGCGTTCCCGGTCGCACCGCTGGCATCCCCGAAGAAAAAGTTCTGTTCGATCAATTGAGCAAACTCGCAACCACGTTCAACCAATTGGGTTCTGGCATCGAAAAGGTCTACAAATACAAGACCCCTGTTCTCAAGACTGATTTCAAGATTCCGGCCTGCACAGCCCGCACCGACGATGATGAATTGGGCGGAATTTCTGCAGAAAAGAGCTTGTTCGCACAGCTCAAGAATATCAGCAGCAGCTTGAACAAGATGACAACCAACATGCAGAAGGACATTCAAAAGGCTGTCAAGGCAAAAGCCGCAGCAAAGAGAAAAGTCGCCAAAAAGACGACAGCAAAGAAAGCAAAATAAACGATAAAACGTTAAAGTGAAGGAAGGCTGGCGAACGCCAGCCTTCTTTTTTTTCAAGAGTTTACAGGATCCTTCGGCGTTGCTCAAGATGATACGCTAGGGAGTTACGTTTTCGGCTTTAGCCACGGCATTTTCCGCATTCCATACGCTTTTATGCGCCTGCATTTTCCGATTTCGCGGCATCTTCTTTTTTCGTCGCCACACTCGCGCATTCCGCATTCCCAGCATCCGTATTTTCCACATAGACTCGCGTTCTCGCATCGTACAAGCGTTTAGAAATATGCGTGAACGCTTCGACCACAACAGGGTCAAAGTGCTTGCCCGCGCCTTCGGTGATAATCGCCATCGCCTTTTCGTACGGGAATCCCTTCTTGTACACGCGTTCGGCAATGAGCGCATCGAACACGTCTGCAACAGCCATGATTCGCGCAGAAAGCGGGATTTCTTCGCCCCGCAGATTATTCGGGTAACCGGAGCCATCCCATTTTTCATGGTGGTAGCTCGCCATTTCAATGGATTCGTTCAAATAGCCCGCATCAAACGTGTCGCCAGCATCCTCAACAATTTTCTTGAGAATCTTGCCACCTTCGGTCGTATGGCTCTTCATAATGGCAAATTCTTCATCCGTAAGTTTGCCGTTCTTGTTCAAAATCAAGTCAGAAACAGCAATTTTTCCAATGTCATGGAGCGGGGCTGCTAACTTGAGTTTACGAATATAGCCTTCGCTCAACATTCCCTTGAATTTACCTTCAGAGCGCAGTTCCAAAGCAATGGCCTCGACGTACTCAGCAGTCTTTTTAATGTGGTCACCGGTGTTCTTATCTCGCGCTTCAACGAGTTCCGCGAATTCCGTAATCATCACGTTCTGCATTTTCTGGATTCGGAGAATCTGGTCGCGCACAAGCTGGATAAAGTCCAAGGTATCCGTGGTCATTGCATTGAAGTAATCGTACAACTGGCCGATTTCATCATTCGATTTGATATCCAGTTGACGAACTTCATCCACGGCGCTCTGGATTCGGGTCAAGTCCAAATTACCCATTTTGAGGGCGAATCCGGCTCGCATCGTCGCACCAGAGATTTTCATAGCCGCATAAGACATTTTATTCACAGGAGCGACAAAGCCATGTTTCATGACTTCAATAATCACGATCATGATAATCAGAGACAGGCCAAAGAACAGCGAAAGCAACTTGACAAAGAACATCGCCTCGTCACGCACGATCGACTCCATCGAAATATCGGTCGCCACATACGCAACGGTCCTTCCCGCCGCATTTTTAAGAGGCTTGTAAACCGTAAGCAGCCAACCAAACTGGTCATCAGAAATAATCGGTTCAATCTCTTCACCGGCCAAAAGATTCGGCAAATACGGTTCGAACGAAGGGTCAAAAGCAACCACATCGCCCGGCGCACCACCCGGTTCACCATCCGTATCCAGGTCGAACACGACGTGACAGCCGTCCTTCAAAATTTTATACACATAGAGATATTTTGTCTGCGTGAAACTTTCCCTAATGCCTTCGAGCAACTCACGAGTATGCGCGTAGCCTTCGACTTCAAAGCCATGAGCCATATATTCATCTACCTTTTCGGCATCAATAGCAATAGCAGCAGACTCGGTAACACCCCTTGCTATACTGACAAAATTATTGACACAATTATCGCGATAGATGAAAAAGCCGATAGCACTGGCAAGGCCGCCCAAAAGGACTTCCGCAATGATCACCATAGCGATGACCTTATTCAACAGGGATCGAGATGTTGGATTCTTGTCAGAAAGGACTTTATTCTTGTTGTTTGTTTTAAACAGGCTTATTTCTTTTAAGGCTACTTTGATTTTGTGAGGGAGGAAATAAAAGATAAGAGCGGAAAAAACAACGATGACACTTTTATCAAAGATATCAATGACAAAATCCGCAAGCAACTGCGAATTAAAGCGATTCCAATGCATTACATCATGGAACGCAATTGCAAATGGAGCAGAAATACCTTCGCCAAAATTGAATCCATACAAAGCGTACGTAAATAACGAACCTATGCCACCGCCAATCAAAGCAAAAACCAGGATAACAAAGAGCAGCTTCCATACGCTTCCAAAAAATCCACGGCGAAACAGGAAGGATGCAAGAGATGCGATAAGGACGCTCAGAACGCCATAATACATGGCGACCGGTTCATTAATTCCGTTAACGGCATTCACTCCAAAGCCGACAACAACCGCAGGCAAGGCCCCGCCGAGCATGGCCGTGAGCACGGTTCCCAGGCAGTCCAAATACAGTGGTATGCCAAAGAAAAGCGCAAGTTTTGCCGGGATAACGTTCAAAAGCAAGCCGACAACGATTAGCAGTATCAGGTTCTTGGAATGCGCCATAAAACCTTTAAAGGACGCCCACGACCGTTTCAGCTTAAACTTCATTTTCAAAACATACTTTCTCATACCCAAAATCTTCCTTTTTACTTACATAAAATAAATAAAAAAGAGGGCGTTTTCACGCCCAAGTTTTAAAAAAGATCAATAATTTCGCAAATAAAGTTTATCGATTTTCGAACTTGCAACCAAACAGATGTTTGCAATCGTTGTAGTCGTTTCCCCAATGATCGTCCGACCCTGCAAAAACATGGACACCCAAGTCTGCCGCACCGGCAACAGCACGGTTAACCCCCGCGAGTCTCCAAATTCCACGGAGGATGTCGTCACATTCTTCACGAGTAAGGTTTGCGCCATTGATGTAGCCCTTGAGCATATACAGACCGTCGTGAATAAACGGTGCCGCATTGTAAACGTTGTCGCCTTTCTTAACATCAGGGACAAAGCTCTTGGCAAATGCAGGAGCCGAAGCGCCATCTGACATGAAACCGCGTTTAAAAAGGCAAGTCATCATGAAGTTTCGAGTCTTTTTGTCGCTCTTGGTATAGCGGGAACCTTTCACATAGACATAGCAGTCCCTAGTAAAATGATACATTCCATTGCCTTCAAAGACGAGAGGACGGTCCATTTCAAGAGCGTTCACCGTAATGGAATTTTTGTCATTCGTCGTTTGTTTTTTTGATACCAAGCTACGGAGCCAATTTATAAAAGACATCTTCACCTTCCTTTGTTAGACATTTTGGGCACATTTAGCGTGAAATATAGCCTATTATGGAGAAGTTGTCCTTAAATTTTACAAATTAACAAAGCATTCAGCGACAATGGCACGAGAGCCGTCGTCCAAGCTCGCCTTCGCGACCTTTTTGCCGCTCGCATTCGGCAAATTTTTCACAAGGACCTTGGATGTTTTCGTATCAAGCAACTGAAATCTCGAAGGAGCGCCGCTCACGATGGGGATTTCACACCTCGACACGTACAACGAAAAGCGCGGAGAACGTTCTACGCAATCAAACTCGATCGGTTCAGCGGTTTTCAGCGAATCGTTTATTTGCAAATTACGTTCGGCATTTGCGCCCGAAACGCAATAGCACCATCTCATCCTTTTCGCAGGCACTTTAACGGTACATACAACCGGTTTCCCGAACTCTAGATGGATTTCCAAGGCAAAAACAACACCGAACATGCGCTGCAGTTCGGGCATTTCACTTTTCGGACGACCTTCGAACCGGGTTTCCTGTTCACTTGTCACAACAGCCACCGGAAATTCGTCATGAGCAATTCCATCAAAATTCGTCACGTTCCAGATATCGGCAATGGACGCCCTGACATAAAAGAACAACGTTGTATTCTTCACAAAGGATGTAGTAGGCGCCATAATACGAACTTTTCCGTCATATATGCGGCACATGGATTCTTCCCTTTTGAGGATTTCTGCCGTTTCTGGAGAAGGGACTACTTTAAAACCGCAAGTACTCCCATTAAAATATTCGTGACAAAGTGCCACGTCAACAAATCTTACATATTCCATTTTTTACACCCTAAAACCAAAATTTTCAAATAGACAAACAACGACAGTGCACAAGCACCGCCGACCAAGCATGCTTTTACATACGCTCTAGGAACTACAGACAAAACTTCACCCGTAAACATCTTCTGCTTCAAGTGAAGATTCGGTCGCATCACTAGAAATTGCAAAGAAGCCCCTATCATACTTCGAACAATCTCTATATTGATATTTTATTCTTATAATTTCTTTATTTGTAATAACAAATTATTACACGCGCAATATAATCATTTAATCCCATTTTTGGGAATCGTAAAATTATTTTTTCAACAAACTATTGTTTTTCAAAACGTAATTTTGGATATTATTTATCCTTTTATGTAAAAAACACGTATTTTTGCCCATTAAAAGCTATCCCAAAGATTTGAACAAAACCATTATTCTAGGCTTTTTATATTAAATTTAGGCCCATGTTTGAGAATAATAAGTTACAAGAGCTCACGGCTCGTCAAAAAGAAATACTGGCGCTATTGCAAAAAGGCCTTACGAATAACGAAATATGCAAGACGCTTGGAATTTCAGCCAATACTGTTAAAGTTCATCTTGCGAATATTTTTAAAATCCTTGAAGTTACAAATAGAACGGAAGCGGTCTCTGCCGGACTCCTACAAAAAAACGAAGACGAACCAAGCATAAAAGACGTAACGCTAATATTCCATACAAAAGGGAAAATTCCAGAAAACTCCAAGGCTTACAGTCTATACTTATCAATCATTGAAGCGATCCACCAATACCACATATTCCGAATCACGGAAGCCTCCGAAAGCGAAACAGAACCCAGTTTTCAAATAGAGATTTCTTCACCGGACGACCGCTTCGACTCATTACACATATCGACCAAGATTGGCAATTCGCACGAAATTCTTTGGACAAACTCCATCAAAATAACATCCGAAGAAATCCAAATCCAAGCCCAAAAGTCCGCCATTCTGTTGTTCAGAAACATGCTTCTGGCATCGGCAAAACTGAAATACACATCCCAGAGTCCCATTCCCTACTGGTGGTACGCCTCGGCTTATTCTTACACCAAGCTCGAAAATCGAAGCGAGGATTCCTTCAAGATTTGCCAAAAAATGTTGGAAACCATCATTACGGACGATGCCTATAACGAATTTGCCCTCTACACGCTTGCAACTTCGTACTACATTGCCTTTTTCGAAAAATGGGGAAATCCGCAAGAAATTTTAGACAAACTCGGCAAATTCGCTCAAAAAGCCATGTATAATGCCCCATATTCCATCTATTCACAGATGATTATGGCTCTTTATAATATTACAATCGGCAACAAGAGCGAAGCTATCGCCTACCTCAGGCAAGTTATCGAAGCAAACCCGCAAATTGTCATTGCTCGTACGATTCTCACACAAATTTACATGCTAACCGGTCAAGACAAGCTCGCCATGGAACTTGTTGACGATTGCATGAAGAACATCCCGGAATCAGCACTCCAGCCCACGTTCCAGGCAAAAACGTTCATTTTGCTGTTGCAAGGTAAATTCGAGGAATGCAAGAACTTCGCAAACCAGATTCTGCTTTTCAACCCTAAAGCCATGGCTGTGCGCCTGTGCGCTATCGCATGCTGCAATATCAGAGGTGAATTGGCTGAAAGCGAAGAGCATATCAAAAAACTATTCGAATACACGCCAAATTTGACACAAAACGATGTGGAACAACTGATGAAAGGCGTTTCCGAAGAAAAGAAAGCCTTCTTGAGGAAGTGTCTACAGAACATTTTTGCTGCCAAATAGACCTTTTTTAGCCTTTTTCCACCATTTTTAATACTAAAAATAGCCCAAATGGGTTATTGTCTAGCATACCTACGCATTCTATTTTTATCTCCGTCAACGTGGAGATAAAAAAGAATGACAGATCAAAACAAACCCTATTTGCAAGATTTGCCGCAAAATGAGGAAAAGTCTGTCGAGCTTAAAGACATCAAGCCCGGCGACATTCTCATTTTCGAAGGCGATGACAGCATTGTTTCTGACCTGATCAAGCTTTTTACAAAATCCACGGTGACTCATAGCGCGATTTTTGTGCAAAACGGAGAAAAAGCGGCCTTTGCAGATTCCGGAGAGTGCGGAATACAAAAGCATTGGGTCACCAGTTTTTCCTGTGCACGCGGAGTCCATGTTCGTCGCTTGACCAAAAAAGGAGGGTTCGGCAACGACTACGATAAGATTGTGGCGCCAGTAATCAATGTCGCTAACGATTACATCAAACAGGGACTCCCCTATCCTTATAATGACCTCGTTTTACTCGCGATGATTCTTATTTACAAGAACGTTTCTCAAAACAATCTCAAACAGACAAACGTCATTCATTTTTTAAGGTTCATCGCAGCAAAACTCAAGACGGCCATTAACAAAAAAATGCACAAAGGTACACATTCGATGGTCAGTTCATCATTTGTTTACCAGTGCTTCCTGGATGCGTCCCAAAGCAATCCAGACTTAAAGCTCAAAGTAGAAAACAGCGATATCCAACCGATAAAGGCCAAACGTTCCGCAACATTATTGGACCTTTATGCCGAACACGCCGAAGAATACAACTACAATACAAAATCTTTTGCCAAATCAAAGTTCGAGCCCTCAACGGATTCTATTGATGAAGTGCTAAAAGAGCTAGTCGATAAGGAAAACGAAAACCATATCGGCCTTACCATGGGAAACGCACTCAGTCACGCGATTGAAGAATTTTTGAAAGTGCTCATGAACGCATGCGGAATCGTAGTCCATAGCGTTCAGGAATTGATTGAAAAAGCAAGGTTGCAACAAGCTTTGTTTATCACACCAAACGACTTATATTGCCACACAACAAATACGGAAAGTGTAGGCGTAATACACCTCAAGAAGGCCTAAAACTAAAGTTTACCTCAAACATAGTGCTGCAAGAGCTTAAATAGGAAAATCCCTCTCTATTTACGGCTCTTGCAGTATTTTTTTGCGTTATGCGCTCACGCTGAGTTCGCTCACGGCGAGGGCGGGAACCTTGTAGCTTGCAAACGGGTCGCGGTATTCGTTACCGACCGCCACAATGTTCTTGATAATGTCGAAGAAGTTTCCGCTGAGCGTCACGCCGTCAACCGGATGCTGGATAGCACCATTTTCGCACCAGAAGCCATGTGCTCCAATGCTGAGTTCCCCGCTCACGGAATTGCAGCCGGAATTTCCTTCCAAACGCACCACGAGCAAGCATTTCGGGAAGAGCTTGAGGAGTTCCGCAGTCGTCATTGTTCCGGGCGGCACGAGCAAATTGTAGAAGCTTGTAGACATCTTGCTGCCAAAGCTACGCGCACCGCTACCGGTCGTTTCGCATTTGGCCTTGGATGCTGTTTCGAGGTTGTAAAGTGCAGAATTAAACACGCCGTTTTCGACGACCTTGACACGTTTGGTGACGCAGCCTTCGGAATCGAAATAGAACTTGTGTTCGAACATTTCGCCAACCGGATCGTTCCACAACGAGAACACATCGCTTGCAATCTTTTCGCCTTCCTTGCCATCGAGGCGGGATTGGCCCTTCTGCATGGTTTCAGCGAAAAACGGCTGGTTGTACATGCCGAGGAAACGCGCCGAGATGCGTTCCGAAAGAATCACCGGAATCTTGCCACCTTCGATTTTCTTGGCGCCAAAAAGTTCGGTAGCGTATTCAGCGGTCTTGCTCGCGATTTCTTCGACTGAAAATTCATTCCAGTCGCGGCCATTTTTTACAAAATTGCCCAATTTCTTGATGCCATCGCGGCTGGCGACAGCACCTGCACCTGCCGAAGCACAGTTCGAACGAGCCTCGTAGAAAAGCCCCGTGTTGTTCGCAACGATGGAATAATCGTGTTCGATATCGCCGCCGAGATACGGGATATTCTCGATTTCCTTCGATTTTGCAAACGTAGCCTTTTCTAGTTCGATGCAGAAATCCTTCATGGTCGCAAGGTCGAGCGATTCGAGCGCCGGATTGTAATTCGGTTCGTCCTTCGGGAGTTCTACCGCTTTCGGGAGCGTAATATCGATTTTTTCGGTCCATTGCGTATGGCAAAGAGCGTCCTTAAGCGTCTGGCGGAGAGCATCATCCGTCAAGCGTTCCGTGTGCGCATAACCTGGGCGACCATCCTTAATGACTCGGACTCCAAGCCCGACGGAATCAGAAATTTCCGTATTCTGCACTTGTCCCTGAAAAACCGAAAGGCCTTCGGAATGGGAGTTAGAAGCAATAACATCAAACTGGTCGGCTTCGCCCTTGGCGAGGTCACACATAAAAGAAACAGCGTCTTTAATATTCATATCGCAAGTATAATAATTTATCGAGATGCGCGGCTTTTGCGTTCGAGCATTTTCCAGTAGGCAGCGGGGCTGCCGGTCACGGATTCGAGCGCGTTCGCAATTTCGGTTGAGATGCTGATTTCACCGGCAATGAGCTGTTCGAGCATTTCTACAGAAACGCCCACCCTGCGGGCAAATTCCGGCTTGTCGATTTTAAGCCATTCAATTCCTTCGAGAATCGCCTGTCCCGGCGTCGGGGTTGCATGTCTTGGCATTTTTAGGTTTTAGGTAATAGGTTATAGGGGTTAGGGATTAAAACTCCACCGTCTTCCAGCCTTCGGCGCCGAAGCGGAGGTCGCGTTCGACGAATTCCCAGATGAGGAGTTTTTTGCCCTTGAGCACGCTCGCCTTGCGGGCTAGCTTTTCGCGCACCAGAGTGGAGGCGCCGCCATCGCTCACGATGGATGCGACCGGACGGTTTACATTCTTTGCAAAATGAGCAATCCAACCGGCGTTCACGGGGGAATCGGTCTGGTAAATGCGGCTAAAGCTGTCACCGAGAATCAAGATTTCGGACTTGCGGAAATCGTCCTTGAATGGAGTTGTGGTTGTATCGTACTTCGTATTTTTAAATGCACAAGCAGTCTGACTCGTCAAAAGGCAGAAAACATCGGACGTTTTCACCTTCATACATTCCTTATATGCGGAATCAACACAAATAGAATCAGCCAAAGGATCCCTTTCAAGTTCCTTGATATTCTGCTGAGAAACTACATGTCCCGTCACCTTTTGCATCTTGAATACTCCGAACTTGTTGAGTCCACTCATTTCGCCGACGTCGCCCATGCGATTTGCCACAGAATCCTTCGCAATAAAACTGAAAGGAGGCTTACAGTCATCGCACTCACTGAGTGCCTTTAGCTTAATTTTTCCGTCAGATTCTAAGCGGTTCACGGCAGCGGCGATTTCAGCAGCGGCAAGTTCAGCACCGCGTGGAGTCCAGTGCGTATCGTCATTCAGATACAGCGGACCTTCGACAGCATCGCGGGACTTTGCAGCCAACAGCGGCGTATATAAATCTACCGTGTTGAAGCCAGCTCGGGTAAGCGAATCGAGAATTTTCTTGCCATGCGACTGAAGCCCGATAGAGTTCGCATGGCCCGCGGCATTCCCAGCAGCAGCGGCATCGCGACTTGCATCCGAATCACCACCAGTCAATCGTTCCGGGTAAATGCTCGGCTTGCCCGGTGTAATCACCACCAAGAGTTCCACACCCTTCGCCTTGAGCTGGTCGCGGAACTTTTCAATCGCCTTCACTGGGTTGTCAAGCTTTGCGCTGCGCAAATCAAGCGGAGACGGTTGCACCAAAAATTCTACATCCTGGCGGTAGAAAAGCCAACGGTCCGAAGCCATCGTCGTATCGCGACCGCACGACTTGCCTATGCACTTGCCAGCCGCTCCAAGCACCACCTTTTCGCCCGGATCATTAAAGATTTTCCACACCGCAAGTTGATACTTTGGTCGTAATGCGAGCACAATTGCACTTTCATCGTCAATCTTATTTTCGAACGCTCTTAAATAGCGGCTAGTCCAAACGCCATAATGCTTTACATCCAGGAAAGCACGCCAAAGCGACACATGGTTAAGTTCTGCCACGAGCGACTTCACGCAAGAATCGGCATGTTTAAACGATTCCGGTTCATCTTCGAGCTTCGCCAAAAGCGTATCAGCGAGTTTCAGATTCTTATAGCGGGTCTCGCTAGAATCGAGTTCGGCATACGTGTTCACCGTCAGTACCGCAGCTTCCAAATCCGAAAGCGCAGACACAACCGGCTCCAAGGCTTCGGATGTTTCACCGCCAGCAGCAATCGATTCACGAGCAGCACGCCACTTGGCATCGAGCGAATCCGCCAACGCGGCCACCTTCTTCTCGCGCACGATAGGTGTATAGACCACATCTTTGAAAATATCAAACGGCTGGAAGCGCTTTTCGCCACGCAAGTCGGCTACAGCCTGCACGCCAAACGGGAGCAGCAAAAGCACTGAAAAGATGATTACGGATATTAAATATTTCTTATTCACGTGGAATAATATAGCAACAATATTACATGGGCCTTTCGATTATGAATTTATGGATCCTCGCCTACGCGAGGATGACACGCAAAATTCTGATAATGACTTTACGGATTCCCTACGCTTCGCTCCGAGAATGACTGCACCGAAGAATACAAAAATCAATCAACAGTCCAATAATCGTCGAAATTCCGCGTTTTATCGATATGTTTTAAATCTTACTTTTGAAAAACACAAAAAAAAACTAAATTTGGCACACTATGAATACTTCATTGAACGATTTATGGGTCGGAGTCGACGTTGGCTCCACCACTGTGAAAATTGCTGTAGTCGATCCTGAGACATCTAAACTTTTACACTATACGTATCAGCGCCATAACGCCATGCAGGCGAAGAAGGTCCACGAAGTCCTTCGCGAAGCACACGCCCTTTTCCCGGGCAAGAATTTTAGAGTCACTTTCTGCGGTAGCGGTGGTCAGCCGTTCGCCGAAGCCACTCACGCATTCTTTGTACAAGAAGTCGTTGCCAATGCACTAGCTGTGCGTGCTACCTACCCAGAATCTAGAGTCGCTATTGAACTCGGTGGCCAAGACGCCAAGGTCGTATTCTTTGAAAAAGACAAAACGACGGGCAAGCTCATAGCCTCCGACATGCGCATGAACGGTGTCTGCGCCGGTGGTACAGGCGCATTTATCGACCAAGTCGCAGAACTCCTCCGTATCAAGACCGAAGTATTCGAAAGCTACGCCAAGCGCGGCCAAAAGGTCTATGAAATCTCGGGCCGTTGCGGTGTGTTCGCCAAGACGGACATCCAGCCGATGCTCAACAACGGTATCGCCAAGGAAGATATCGCCCTTTCGAGCTTCCACGCCATTGCAAAACAGACCATCGGTGGTCTTGCTCAGGGTATGGAAATCAAGCCGCCGGTCATTTTCGAAGGTGGCCCGCTCACGTTCAACCCGACTCTCGTGAAGGCGTTCAAGGAACGTTTGGGCATTTCTGACGAACAAGCGATTGTCCCGGAACACTCCGAAGTGCTCGTGGCCATGGGTGCCGCTCTCGCTAACGGTTCCATGTTCGCAAACCAGGAATGCATGTACCGCGAAGAAGGCTCGCTCGACGCACTCGTTCATTTTAACGAAATTCGCCAAGCCGAAAACAAGGCAAAGGCAGCCTCCGACCTGTTCTTCCAGAACGAAGCCGAATACAAGCTGTTCCTCGAAGAACACAAGATGGCAGACAACCATTATCCGCAGCCGGCCTCCGGCACGACCATCAACGCTTACTTGGGCATTGACGCCGGTTCCACGACCACGAAGTTCGTGCTCATCGATGAAAACGAAAAGGTCATCGACGGTTTCTATGCCAGCAACGATGGTGAACCGCTCGCCGTTTTGAAACGCGCCATGGTGGACCTCGCCGACCGCTACGAAGAATACGGCGTAAAGCTCAATATTTTAGGCGTGGGTACAACCGGTTACGGTGAACAGCTTTTTGCGAAGGCCGTCCACGCCGACTACCACACGGTGGAAACCGTTGCTCACGCAAACGCTGCCCAGCGCCTCTGCCCCGACGTCTCGTTCATCTTGGACATCGGCGGTCAAGACATGAAGGCCATCTCCGTGCAAGACGGAGTCGTCACGGGTATCATCCTCAACGAAGCCTGTTCCTCGGGTTGCGGTTCGTTCATCGAAACGTACGCTCGCAGCCTCGGCATCCCGATGGAAAAGATTGCCGACATGGCATTCAACTCCAAGAGTCCGTCGCAGCTCGGTTCCCGTTGTACCGTGTTCATGAACAGTTCCATCATCACGGAACAGCGTGACGGTAAGCAGCCCGAAGACATCATCGCAGGTATTTGCCGCTCCATCATCAATAACGTTTTCACGAAGGTCATCCGCATTCGCAACCTGAACACGCTCGGCAAAAAAGTCGTCGTGCAGGGCGGTACGTTCAAGAACAACGCCGTTCTCCGCGCCTTCGAACAGTACACGGGCCTCAAGGCCATCCGTCCGGAACGCCCGGGCGAAATGGGCGCTATCGGTATCGCTCTCCTCACGAAGAAGTTCATGGAAGAAAAGCGTGCCGCCGATCCGAACGTGCAGAGCAAGTTCATCGGCCTCGAAGCCATGCGCACCTTCAGCTGGCACAACCAGCCGGGTCAACTTTGCCAGTACTGCACCAACCATTGCTCCCGCACGATCGTCACTTTCAGTGACGGCCAGAGCTTTGTGACGGGCAACCGCTGCGAACGCGGCGAAGTCACCGCCGACCCGAACGATCCGGCAACCAAGAAGCTCATCGCCGAAATCAACAAGAAGATGCAGGCCGTGCCCGACATGATTAAGCGCACGAACCAGCTCTTGGTCAAGGACTACGCTCCGCAAATTCTCTTGCCGCAAAACGGAAAGACCATCGGTATTCCGCGCGTGCTCGAATTCTGGAACAGCCTCCCCTACTGGAAGGCATTCTTCACCGCCCTCGGCTACACGGTCGTTATCAGCCGCCAGAGCGATTACAAGATGTTCGAAGAAGGTCTCCACAGCGTGCCTTCTGACACGGTCTGCTTCCCGGCCAAGCTCGTTCACGGACACGTGCTCAGCCTCATCGAAAAGAAGGTCGATCGCATTTTCTTCCCGATGATGATTTCCTTGCCGAGTGACCACACCAAGTTTAACGCCACGACGGTCTGCCCGGTTGTTCAAGGCTACCCGAACATTTGCCAAAACACCGACGAGCCCGAAAAGAATTACGGCATTCCGATGGACCAGCCGATTTTCCACTGGGCAAACACGAAGCTCCGCAGAAGCCAGACTATCGACTGGTTCCACGACAACTGGAACATCGACCGCAAGACTTTGGACAAGGCCGTTACCGAAGGCGAAAAGGCGCTCAACAATTACCGCACCACGCTCCTCGAAGAAGGTCAAAAGATTCTCGACGACGTGAAGGCAAACGACAGTTTCGCCGTTGTGATTGCAGGCCGCCCGTACCATGCCGACTTGCTCATCAACCACAACATCGCAAGCCACTTTACTGCGATGGGTATTCCGGTGCTCACCACCGAATCGCTCCCGGGCGTTTACGACCAAGACGTTCCGAGCCATACCCGCGTAGAAATCAAGAACACGTTCCACTTGCGTATGCTCGGTGCAACGATGATTGCTTCGAGAGACCCGCATGTTGAACTTGCCCAGATCGTGAGCTTCGGTTGCGGACACGACTCCATTTTGACCGACGAAATGATGCGCATGATGCACCGCGATTCCAACAAGGAAATGCTCATGCTCAAGCTCGACGAAGGTGACGCCCGCGGCCCAGTCGGCATCCGCATCAAGAGCTTTATCGAAACCGTGAAGGCTCGCCGTGCAGCAAACTTGCCGGACAAGCCACCTTCAAACGAACCGCAATTCCACACGCCGTTCGTAGCAAGCGATAAGAACAAGCGTATCATCTTGACGCCGAACCTCTCGCCGGCTTTTGCAATCCTTGCAAGCTCTTACATTCAAGGCAAGGGTTACCTCTCGGATTACCTGCCGGTTGCAGACAAACGCGCTATTGAACTTGGCAAGAAGTACGTGCACAACGACATTTGCTTCCCGTGCCAGATCAATATCGGCGAATGCCTCAAGTGGCTCGAAGAACACCCGAACGTTCCGCAAACAGAAGTTTCGATGTGCCTTGCCAAGAACTGCGAAAACTGCCGCGCCGTGCAATACTCTGTGCTTGGCCGTAAAGCTCTTGACGAAGCCGGTTACAAGGACGTTTCTATCATCACGACCGGTGTCGATACCACGGGTATGCATCCGGGATTCCAGCTCGGGCTGGACTTCCGCCTCCATACGCTTTGGGGCCTCGCCTTCATGGACGCTATCGAAACTGCGTACCGCGCACTCCGTCCGTACGAAATCAACAAGGGTGAAACCAAGAAGATTTACAGCAAGTGGATGCCGGAACTCATGAAGACAGCCGCCACGCTCAAGAAGACGGAACTTGGTTCAGGCAAACGCCTCGTCGAAATGTTGCGCCAGTGCATCGATGAATTTAACAAGGTCGAAATCACGGAAGCCCGCCAGAAAGGCATTCGCAAGCCGCGCGTTGCCGTGCTTGGCGAAATCCTCATGAACTATCACCCGAGCGCTAACGGTCATGTCGAAGACTACTTGATGGACAACGGCATGGAAGTTTACTTGCCTGGCATGATGGACTTTTTCCGCGTCGACGAAGTGGTTCGCGCTGAAAAGATCAAGCGAGGATTCTCAGCAAACCCGGTTGCAGACCGCATTGAAGGTAGCATCACGGCCAAGCTCTTTGCACATGCCGCAGATACCGCCAAAAAAGTGATGCAAACGTTCAAACTTTACGAACATCACGCCGACTGCTTTGAACTCGTGAACTACATCGATGGCATTATCGACCCGACGTACAACACGGGCGAAGGCTGGCTCATCCCGGCAGAAATCCTTTACAACTCCAAGCATGGCATCAACAGCTTCATCATTGTGCAGCCGTTCGCTTGCCTTGCAAACCACATCAGTGGCCGAGGCCTCACAAAGGCTGTAAAGGAACGCTGCCCGCACGTGCAAATCCTGAGTTTGGACTACGATCCGGATACCAGTTTTGCAAACATCGAGAACCGCTTGCAGATGCTCATCATCAACGCCCGCGAACTCGAACGCGCGAATAAGGTGAGGTAGTAGAAAGTAGACGGTAGGAAGTAAAGCCTGCCGTCATCCTCGCGATTTGATTAGTCATCTTCGCAATTGATTCGTCATCCTCGCGATTTATTCGTCATCCTCGCGGAAGCGAGGATCTAGAGACCTTCAGAAGCTCGCCGCAAGGCGAGCTTTTCTGTTACCATAAAAAAACTGATATCGAAATTCGATACCAGTTACAAAAATTTATGAAATTACGCCAATTAACTTAGAAAGCGTAACGGAAATCAAGCATAAGAGATGGTCCATTATCAGCAGAGCCCACCGGAGCAAACGCCAAAGCATCTATACCAAAATGCCTGCCGATATCGAAGTTAAGACCAGCAGCAACTTCACCAGAAGCTGTAGGAGCATCAACGGCATTAAGTACGGTAAAACCAACAATAACGTGAAGGTTATTGCCACCAAAGTAGAAGAGCGCCGGAATACGGATGTATTGATACTGTTGGAAAATCTGATATCTCAAATCAGCAGTCATGTAAACGCCGTTTTCCTGAGAGAAACGGATTTTGGCGCCAAGGCCGATATCAATAAAGCCAGCATGCATAATAAAAGAAGCACGCGGCCACCCCGTTGACGAAGCCTGAGTTTCAGAATTAGCACTCTTAGGTTGTTCATCAGCGAAACTAAACACTGACGAAAAAAGCATAACAACAAGGAAAATAACGATTTTTTTCATAATGTCTGAAATATAAAAATTATAAACAAAAAAACAAACCCTTATTAGCAAAAAGACTTCCTCTTTCGAGGGAGCCTTTTTCACGAATTAACTTTATTCCGTTAGCGAATTAGCGGACTGCAATGCGCTTCGTGGCGAGGAGCTTACGGCCTTCGGCGAGGCGAACGATGACAGCACCCTTGCCCGCAAACTTAGACATATCCAGACTCATAGAAGCGCCAGAGAATGTTTCGGAAAGGAGCATGTCACCGCGAACATCAAAGACCTTCAAAGACTTTTCGCCGTTAGAGGTCGTAGCAATGTCCAAAGTGTTGTTCGTGACGACCATGTTGACCTTGATTTCGACAGCAGCGGCGATAGCCGTTGTGCCGTTGTCGCGGCCGTTTGCCTTCTTGACACCTTCGACAAACGTAGCATCGCAAGAGACTTCAGACCACCACCAAATTTGGTCGGCTTCTTCGTTAATCCACTGTGGAACGCCTTCCTTGACGCGATCCGGATTCATGGTATAGCACTTGCCGGCCGCCATGTTCCTCAAGCCAGAATTGTAGCAGTTCTTATCATAGCCGCCATCACCGTTCTTGAACTTGATGCAAGCAGACACGACGACTTCGCTGGAGCTAGAAGCAACGGAGCTAGAGGAAGCAACGCTGGAGCTAGAAGCGACAGAACTGGAGGATTCCACGCTGGAGCTAGAAACGACCACTTCACCGCAAGACGTTTCAACCCACCACCACTTATCAGAAGCCCTATTGCTGATGTAATGCGGAACGCCTTCCTTGACGCGAGCCGGATTCATGGTGTAGCAATTGCCAGCAGCCATATCATCGAGACCCGAATTGTAGCAGTTCTTGTCGTAATTGCCAGTGCCGTTCACGAACTTGATGCACTTAGAAACGACAGCAGCGCTGGAGCTAGAAGCAACGGAGCTAGAGGATTCCACGCTAGAGCTAGATTCAACTGAGCTGGAAGATTCAACACTGGAGCTAGAAGCAACAGAGCTGGAGGATTCCACGCTAGAGCTAGAAACGACCACTTCACCGCAAGACGTTTCGACCCACCACCAAGTTTGGTTGGCTTCTTCGTTGATCCACTGCGGAACGCCTTCCTTGACGCGAGCTGGATTCATGGTGTAGCACTTGCCAGCAGCCATGTTCCTTAAACCTTCGTTGTAGCAATTCTTATCGTAGCCACCAGTGCCATTCTTGAACTTGATGCACTTGGAAACGACAACTTCGCTGGAGCTAGATTCGACAGAGCTGGAGGATTCTTCGCTAGAGCTAGATTCAACTGAGCT
>CAMUYW010000033.1 GCA_947165045.1 uncultured Fibrobacter sp.
AGCCCTCACCAGCCCGGAACTCACCGGCGAATGGGAATACAAGATGGACCTCATCAGCAAGGGCAAGGAATCTCGCGAAGCATTCATGAACGGCATCGTCGACATGACGAAGACCATGGTGAAGAACATCAAAGGATTCAAGGAAGACGATACCGAAAATGAAGCAAGCTTTAGCCCGGTGAACGGCAAGAAAGTTTTTGAAACAGTCAGCCGCTACAGAACCGAAGATGGCATTGTCATCCGCAAGATTGTCGGCGGCAAGCACCTCACCGAAAGCGAAATCATCGAACTTTTGACCAAGCGGAAGATTGGCCCTCTCACCGGTTTCCGCAGCAAGAAGGGTGCCGAATTTTCTGCAGTTCTTACCATCAACGACGAAAACAAGATTGAATTTGTCTTTGACGAAAAGCCCGAAGAAATCGAGCTTGGTGAAGTTGTCGGCAAGTCGCCGGTTGACGGTTCTGACGTTTACGAAACGCTCACCGGTTACGTCTCTGAAAGTTACGTAAAAAAGGAACCGAGCGGTATCACGCTCCCGAAGATTCTTTTGGGCAAGGAACTCCCGCTGGACGACATCAAGAAATTACTCGCCGGCGAAAAGACCTCGCTTATCAAGGGTTTCCGCAGCAACAAGACTCGCCGCCTGTTCGACGCTTACCTCACGCTCGTCAAGGGAAAGCTCAAGTTCGAATTCCCGCCGCGTGAATTCAAGCCGCGCCGTTTTGTGAAGAAAGCCGCACCTAAAGGCGAATAATAAAGGGCAAATAACATTTTTATGCGTTTCGGAAAAACCCTCGCCCTCGTTTGCACAGCGGCACTTTCGGTATTTGCGCAAGATTACCAAATCGACCGGTATGTACCAGAGTCGAGTTCATCCGAAAAAACGATGTGCGTCATGGTATCGTCATCAAGCTCGTTGCAGATGACACCAGCCGTGAGCAGATCATCCGTTGCAGAAAGTTCAAGCTCGACGCAGTCCTCCTCAAGTTCCACGCAGTTTTCGTCATCCTCTGCAAAGTCCGAGAAAAATCCGTACAACTTGCCCGACGCTCTTATACCCTTGTGGGAATCCATGACGCTCCGCCAAAAAGCGGCGCAAAAGATCATGGTGTTCCTCACCTCGCCGCAATTTGTCATCGATAACGAGATCGGCGGACTCCTCATCACCGGAAAGCACCTCCGCGAAGTCGACGACTATATGCACAAAGTCGACGAAATCAATTCGCAGCTTAGAATTCCAGTGTTTACCGCTACAGACCAAGAGGGCGGCATTGTCAACCGACTCGGCTCTTATTCGGATTATTGGCGCAACACGCCGAGCGCCCGCGATATGCGCAATATGGACACCGCGAAGATCCGCGTGCTTGCAGATAAAATCGGACACACGCTAAAAGAACTCAAAATCAATATGAACTTAGCGCCTGTTCTAGACCCATCCAAGGACTACAGCGACAAGAATTCATTCATGGAAGAGAGCCGCCGTTCGTGGGGGCGCGACACTACAAACGCATACAAAGTAAGAACATTCGTCAAAGGGATGCGCGAAAACGGCATCGTCTGTGTTTCAAAGCATTTCCCCGGTTACGATTCGTGGACAAACAGCGACCATCAAATTTCAGTCAGCGCCTCACCCAGTGAAAAAATCGAGCAAAACATTCATTTTTTCAACACGCTCGCCAAAGATATCCCCGTCACCATGATGTCGAGCGTACGCTTCTTGCGCATTTCGAGCCGCCCCGCAGTCTTTGATGCAAACATCGTCAAGAAAACCCGCCAAAAGAACCCCAACATGGTCGTCATCACCGACGATTTATGGGGAACATCGCTGCGCACCTGGGCCAGTGGCAAGACTTCAATTCCGCCACGCAAAAACTATCCCGACAAAGACTTCAAGCGTCTCATTACAGCAGTCATAGACGCAGGTAACGACATCCTCATGATTTCTTACACATCCAAGGCAAAGGATATGCTCGACATTATGATGAAGCTCTGCGAAAACAGTCCAAAATACACGCGCCGCATCGAAGAATCGGCAGCGCGTATATTGAAGTTAAAGTATAGAATGGGATTGTTGAAGAAATAATGGATTCTTATGCGCCGATGGCTTGCTTTTTCGCATTCGATAGATTCACGACATTCTTCATTACACCCGCCTCGCCCACTTTTTCAAGTGCCATTTTCAGGATTCCGGCAGCAGCAAGCGTATCATCTAGTGCGCGGTGGTGGTTAAAATCCGGGAGCCCCAACGATTCCGTGAGTTTGTGCAAGCTGTAGCTCGGCTGTCCCGGAAACACCTTCCTTGCAAGCTTTACCGTACAAAGTCTCGGCGGATTGAACTTGATACAGCAGCGTTTCATCTCCGCCGTCATGAACTTGTTATCGAACTGGACATTGTGCGCCACGAAAATGCGGTCCGCCAAAAGCGCCGCCACATGCTCAGCAATCGATCCAAATTGCGGTTGCCCTTCGACCATTTCATCGGAAATGCCTGTCAACTCGCGGACAAACGGCGTAATCGGCTGCCCGGGGTCCACAAGTGTGTGGTACGTTTCAACAACTTCGGAACCGTCCATCAGGGCGATTCCGATTTCCATAATTCTATTATCTTCACCATGTCCGCCGGTCGTTTCGAGATCGACTACCGCAAATTTTAGCAACGCAAATTACCTAACGGGGATATCGATATCGAGCGTTTCCATCCCGTCGCTAGTTACAACACGAGCAAGCATCACATCGGACTTCGGTTCTCTATACACGGGTATCACGAGCAAATTAGAGAGACCACTATATTCACTCGGAACCGCTTCGGTATCATAAGCAGTTTTCCTAAATATAGGATTCTTGCCGCCATCGTACAACGCATAGGTCAGTTTACGGGGGCTTCCCTTCTTAATTTGAGAAGTTTTCGCCTGAAAATAGACGAAACCGCCCTTCGGAACATGATTCAAACTATCGAGAATTTCTTCTTCTGGAGCAAAAGCGGCTTCCATGGCTAGGCGAACGTTTTTGCGCACTAGATCAGGAGTCTCGTACTCGACCATGACGTTGAACGTGGCATCTTCTGCGAATGCATTGGCAGCAAGCGCAAGGAAAAGAGCCCAAACGGCTCTCGAAAAAAATCTCATTCCACCCATAAGTACTCCGTATTCCAGGGATACATCCCTTTTATAGAGATAATATATACAACAATTTCGATTTTTGCGAAAAAAACAAAATAATTACCATTTTTTACAGAAATTGCAACTTTCATAAACATCTAACATTTTTACAACCTATATTTGTGTCGTATCTTTCATTTGCAATATGCCCGGAAAAATTCGATTCGCACCAAGCCCAACAGGTTATCTCCACGAAGGCCACTTGCTTTCGGCACTTTACGTATGGGCAGCTGCAAAAAAATGGAATTTAAAAATACACCTGCGAATAGAAGACCACGACCAAAGTCGCGCACGCCCTGCATACATTGAAGGAATCCGCGAAGATTTAGCTTGGTTGGGTTTTCATTATGATTCCGAAAGCATACAAAGTGCACGCGGAGAAGTCTACAAAGCCGCTCTTCAAAAACTCGAAGAACAATCGCTAGTTTACCCTTGTTTTTGTAGCCGCAAGCAACTTCAAGAAGAAAATCCAAGGAGCGAAACCGGGGAAATTGTTTATCAGGGGAAGTGTTTTAGACGAGAGACAGGCGACACAAACACACCGCACAACTTGCGGTTCATTGTCCCGGACAAGACCATCGACTGGCACGACCTCCGCCTCGGCGATTTCCACGAAAACCCCAAACAACAGTGCGGAGACTTTCCAATCCGCGACCGCGACAACCAATGGACATACCAGTTCGCCGTCTGCGTAGATGACATCGACGAGAACATCACTCACATCGTCCGCGGTGAAGACATTCGTAATTCCACGGCTCGCCAAATAGCCTTGATGGAAGCTCTCGGACGTACGGAACGCCCGATTTACTTGCACCACCCGTTAATCGTCGACGCGAACAACAAGAAACTTTCGAAGCGCGAACTCGCCCACAGCCTGCGGCAAGACAAAGAAGCCGGCATCACACCAGAAATGCTATTCGGTCGAGTCTGCTACAAAGCGCACCTCACCATGAGCGATTCCCCAATTGCACTCATGGACGCCATATCCATGGTTATGAATCATATTTAGCTACAGCTCGGTTAAAAAAAATTTATATTCGGGACATGGCATCAACGTCAATGTCTTCTACCATCGAGAAAATTCGCGAAGAAGCGGCAACCTTTGACAGCAAAGACCGCTTGCTCAGCTTTTCGCAAAAAAATAAATTCCAGTCACCGTTACTTTTAGGCAACGGCGATCAATTTTTTGAAGGCTGGCAAAACGAGCAACAGCCACGCGCATTGGCGTCATTCTTCCCCGTTTCCGCCAAATACAGCGAAGAAAAACAATCTGCAGACCTTGATGTTTTCCGCAAGGTGCTTAAATCGAAAGCAGAAGATTTTTGCAACCAGGACCTATACTTGGCAACAGGATTTATCAAGTGGGGCGAAAAATCGCTCGCACCCGCCATCCTCATTCCGCTGACCTATGACGAAGCCCATGATACCGTCGCCATTTCTACAAAAACGCCCATCGAAAATTTTGCGTTTGCCTCGCTAGACAAAGACATCAAATTTCCTGTCGCAAAAGACTTTTGCAAAAACGGGACTTTTGGCATCCAGAAATTTTTAGACACGCTCGAAAAAAAGATTGCGCCCAAAACAGATTGGAAATTCACACGCAATGGCTATTGCATCACGTTCTACAGCACAAACAAGATTCTCCTCAAAAAGAGATTAACAAACGAATGCTGGACAACAGCCAAGGCCGCCAACAACGAATTTCTCATTGCGACAATCGGGAACGAAGGATTCTTGCCGCAAGCATCGCTTTTTGACGAAGTTCCCTACGATCACGTTTTCAACCCAGCCGACCATTACTTTCCTTATGTCACTGACTCGCAGACAAACAAAGCGGTCATTGACGCTCTTAACGAAAAATGCTCGGCATACGCTATACAAACGTTCCCCGGAAGTGAAAAGGCCAAAGCCGCCGTAAACATCGCCGCAGAGCTCGTTCAGCACAAGAAAAAAGTTTGCGTGATTAGCCGCAGAGCCATCACAAAATTTCACTTCGAAAACGCTTGGAAACCGCCATTCCGTTCGTTCCAAGGGCCAGACCGTGATGCACTCACGACATCGCTCAGTGAGACACGCGCCAAGCTCGTTTCTTACTACGATGCGGTGAATTTCCCGCTCAAGCCCAGCGGAGCAAAGCTCACAGAACTACTGGATGAAATTGCAAAGTTAAAGTCCATCAAGACTAAATTTGCAAGCGATGTTTTCAAGAATATTGAAAACGTTCGTTACGACAAATTCAAGTCCATGCATTCCAGCATTGAGCAAATGGAACAGTTATTTTTCGAACAAAATGGAATCGAAATTTATAATACGTTCCAAGGAATTACGTTGCCGGCCGTTTCGGACGAACGCAAGAATCTGATTGGCAATGAGCTTTCGCAAGCAACGGATTTAATCGAGAACATCAAGCCGTTCATAGAAAGCGTTACAAAATCCAAACTTTATCTTGACGGATTCAACCTCTCGGACATTCTCATACTGATAAATGTCCTTAAGAAAAATTTCGACAAAGAAATGCCAGGTCTTGAAGATTGGAACCTCCACTCGAACGGTTGGATTGCCTATCAAGACGATTTGAACGACTTACCGAATGCAGGCGCCCGTTGGTCAAACTACCGACGCAAAGGTTCAGACGTTTTCAACGAAAGCGCTATTGACGAAAATCTACTCCCAGCGCGCAACGAATTTTTCGACAGCCTCAATTCAGCAATCAAGTCCCTTTCGGATCATTACCGCAGGCCTAAGCGCATTTTGCTCAGCGCTTTCAAGAATCCAAAGAGCATCACCTCCGACGACATGCTTCTCGAGCAAATCGACAAGCTTTTGGAAATTCAGGAATACAGGCGCAAGTACATGGACTCTTCTGTCCTCGCCACGCGTTTGTTCGGCAAGGATTGGAAGTACGAAAAGACCGATTGGAACGACTTGGCAAATAAAATCCGCCATTACTACGTATTCCGCGCCCGCATTAGAAACAGTGACCAACACGATTATCTAATGCAACTACTTTCCAAATGGCATTTGTTCAGACCATTTGTCGAGAAATTGGATAGCATCCAAGCAAGCACCGAAGAATTACAACAAAAGCTCCAAAACATCAGCAAGTCCCTCAACTTGAACGAATCAATGGACACGCAAAATGTGGATTTGTGGATCAGCAAAGTGAGTCGTTGGTCAGCACAATGGAGCTATCAAAACATCTACTTGCAAATTTGCGAGCACATGGAAAACATCAGCGATTCGCCATGTGAAAATTTGACCCAATTCGTAAAGGATACGAAAAACGCGAACAAAGATTTGCCCATGGCATTTGCACGCGCTTGGACAAATTGCCAAATGCAGGCCGCAACCGCAGAATGTCCGGAACTGTTCAGCCCGACATCAAAAATTCGGAAGCAGCAAGGCAAGCAATACAAAACATTGCTAGACCAATTCTGCAATGCCAATTTCCGTGCAGCACACGAGACTGTAGAGAACAATCCTGAACATTTGCAAGTCGTTAGCTTATCGCAATCCTACGATTCCGAATTTGATTCGTTCGATGTTGCACTTTTCTTGGATGCCGATTGCATGACTATTGCAGAAGCCATGCCGGGAATTTTCAATTCGAAAAAAATTATCCTGTTTGGAAATCCTTGCGCACCCATGCTAGAAGCGCTCCCAATGGATGCATGCAACATGGAAGTTTCATCGCAATCGGTTTTCTTCAAGGACAATGCCCTTTCGGCATCGCTCCGCAAAGGAATTCCCACGCGAGCCATCGGATATACAACGCAATACGTAAGTCCAGCATTATTCAGTTTTGCAAACAGCCATATTTACAATAATGAAATGGCTCAGTTCACTGGACCAACACAAACAGCAAATAAAACTCAAACGATCAAAATCGTCCAAGACAAAGTATCCGCCATTACAGAAAAAGCTATACAGCACGCGACAAAGAATCCGAGCCAAACACTCGGTATCATCGCATCTAACCAAGCACTTTGCAACGAAATCGAAGAATCCATTCAAAAGCATCTAGAAAAAAATCCAGATTCAACAAAGTTCTTTACGCAAGGAACATTGCAAAACAAGTTCTACATCAAGACCGTTGAACGAGCCGTAGATTTATACCGCGATATCATTTTCATTTGCGTAGATTCCAACTGCATTAAAGCAGGCACCGAAAACCGCAAGCTCGCCATTTGCACAACGCTTGCCAAACAAAGCCTTTGCCTCTTCATGAGCAAAGAAGACTCGGAAAAAATCGCCAATGCAAAGCAAGGCTTAGTCCAAGACTGGATACATTCGATTAAGGAAAAGTCCAATTTTGTAGATTCAGCCGTTGCGGTTCCTGAGTCCGCATTTAACAAACAAATTAAAGAAATTTTAAAGCAAGAATCTATTGCGTACAAGGATTGCATCGCCTCGGGAAACATTCCGTTAGGTCCAGTTATCATTGATGCAAACAATGCGAACCGATACCTCGCCGTCATTGAAAGCGACTGCAACTGCAGCCCCTATAAAGAATCCATCGAGGACCGCGAGTACACACGTCCGAACGCCCTCTCGCGACTGGGCTGGAAAGTTATTTCCATGTGGCTACCGCTTTGGAATATTTCGAACGCAGACGAAAAAGAAAACCTCATCACGACCATTGCTATCGAGCAAAGCGTCGCACCTCCACCGGAAGAAGAAATTTCACTTGATGACGACGAGCAAAATAGCGGGCTACAAATCGAACCGTACCGAGTGGTAGACCTTGCTATTACAGGGACTCCAGACAATTTGCCGATTCAGGAACTTTCCATGGACAAGCTCATTCAAGAGTTCAAGTTCTACATTGACAACGAATCGCCGATCCACGGAGAATTGCTATTACAGAGAATTTTGAAATTGCATAACATTGAGCATGCATCGCCAAAGATAAGCGCAACGTTAAGTGAAGCCCTCAAGCAGGCTTTGCACCAAAAGCAATTCGTCAAAACGGGGCCGTTTTTCTACTCGCTCACGAACAAAGCGATTACGCTACGCGATCGTTCCAAGAGGCCCGACAGCGAGCGCAAGATGGCTTACATTTCACCCGAAGAACGCGCCCAGCTCAAGCATAACGAGCATAACATCAAGCAATTACTCGGATTGCTATAAAAGGCGACCCCGTCCCCATACGCGAATCATGACTACTAAGCAGCGAAGCTGCAAGTAGTCAAAGAGAACTAAGTCCGGGGTGACATAAAAAAAGGTCTTTTAGCGGATCTTTACAACAAAAGCATTGATGTTGTAAGCGGAAAGTTCACGGGCTTTGTCCTCGGCGACCTTACGCTTATTCCATCCACCGCCACGAAGCTTGTAGAAAGGCGTATCAAACACAACCTGGATAGTGTAGCCCGTGCTTGCAGAGAGCTGAGCCTTGCGCCTCTGAGCCGCGTCAAAATCACCGACAGCTTCGAACTGGAGCATGTAGAACCCGTCACCTTTGTCATTCTTGCCGGAGACCTTAGCAGGCACAGCAGAATTGCTCGTGGTGTCGCGGAGAGAACTACTGAGCGTAGGCTTATATTCATTACCGCGGAAAAGAGAGTCCAAATCGGTTGGCGATCCGGCCCAAGCCATAGCACATAAAGAAGCTGCAATTATAAACTTTCGCATACGCTAAATATAGAAAAAACAAAGATAAACTGTATATGCCGACCCCGGCACTGTGGCCGGGGTGACAGTAAAAAAGCCTCCCCGAGGGGAGGCTTTGTGAAACTTTAAAGAGCTTTATTTCAATTTGCTCTGGAGGCTGCCAAACGTTCTAGCGTTGTGACGAACGCCCCACATTTCAGTCTTTTCGAACTTACTCTTCTTGCCATGGTTGTCAAGCTGGACGTAAGTTTCAAGCTTGGAGACATAAGCGCCAGAACCAACGAGGCGGTTCTTGTCAGACTTCATGTTCCACAAGACGAAGAAGTTTCTACGGTTTTCGACGCAGTTGGTACCGCCAAAGAAGGACTTACCATTAACCTTAACGTTCTTAGCGTCGTCGCAGAAAATACGCTTCTTGTAGGTTGCCACATGCGAACCAAGGTTCGTGAAGAAGTCCAACTTGAAGTCAATGAACACGTTTTCCTTGTTAGCATCGACATAATCTTCCTTAGATTCAACAATGGCACCCATGTCAATCTTTGCGAACCAGCCATGCGGAATATAAGCATACTTAGCAAATTCGCCTTGACCAGCAAGAATTTCATTTCTGAACTGTTCATCATCCTTATTGGCATCATAGGTGAAGATATCAAACGGATCAAGAGCAGCAGATTCTTCCGGTGTTCTCGGAATGCCACCAAGAGCAGACGGAATAAGTCTTACGACGTACGACTGAACTTCACCGGAAACAAGTGCCCACGGAGACGGTACGCGACCATCCACTTCAAGATAACCAGGAGCAGCATTCCAATTGTGAGTTGCATCTTCAGCAGGACGAATAGTATCGCAACCCGGGTACTTGTCATATTCGGACTGGTCCATAACAAGGCCTGCGTTATTGAGAGTTCTAAAGTGGATATAGTCACCAGACTGCGGGAACATAGAAGTTGCGGAATAACGCAAAGTCATAACGTTATCGTTCGTAGCTTCCGGAACCGTAAAGCCAGGAGCAAGAGCCAAATATTCAGCAAACTGACGTTCCTTACCGTTGTTGATGTAGAAGGAGAACACCTTATCGCCTTCAGCCACACCAAAAGCGGTCTTCTTAACCGGTTCGGAGAACTCGATCTTCATCTTCGGCATATCAACACCGCCAGTAGATTCGGTCGTTGTTCTTGCACCGACAATAATCGGAGCGATACGGTCATAGACAACACTTTCAGACAAGTGCGGAGTAACAACGCCACGAGACGTATAGATAGCCCAGGATCTGAGTTTACCCACGCCACCGGTCTTCATCTTCTTGGAAAGCTTCTTACCACCGAGAGTAATGCGCTTTAAGCAGAGTGTATCGTCCAAACCAGCTGTAGCACCGCAAATAACACCCTTTGCAATTTCTTCCTTTTCAAAGATCACAGAATCCTTTTCATCCGTATCCCAGAAGACTGCAATCTTCTGCGGGATAGAGTCCGGATTGTTATAGAAATTACGGGCATAGTAGATAACAAGGGAGTCACCGATACCATCGAGGTATTCCTGTTGCGGCTCAAAGAACGGCGTCGGAATATTCATCGCAGAAGTAGAGACTTCGCCATGCACGTCATAGATATCGGCAAAGACCGGAGTCGGAACAGGAGGATTAATAAACTGCAAGTTGTAGTAAAGTCCCTGCATAAGCGGGCTATCGCCAACAACATGGAGGGTTGCAGTTCCAGAACCATCGTCATTACGTACATATTCCATCTGAGAAACGACATAGAACGAAGCACGACCATTTTCAACCGTAATCACAGAATCAGAACCAGCCGGGACAACCAAGCCCTTAGAGGTCTGAGAACCACTGGTCAACGTGAAATTGCAAGCTTCGCCGCAGGCGGTCGAGTCAACAGGATTGACAGCAATAAGGTTGAAAAGAACCGGCGTGCCCTTCATGTGCGTGGTCGTATTACCATCGCGATCAATAATCTTCATAGAAGTAAAGTCTTCCACGAACATGAGCTTCGGCACGAAGAACGAAAGTTCAGCCTTGTAAGAGTTATCCTTAGTATTAATCGTAATCTTTTCTTCATTGGAAGTCGAGAATTCGGCATACGGCATTGTTACATATAGAGTGTCAACGCCACTAGCACCAATCTTACGAGCAGCAGTCGGTTTCGAAATCAAAGTAAGCTGTCCGTTTTCCATCTTATAGAAGATGGCCTTATTTGTGCTATTGCCGCTAGCATCCTTAATTTCCAAGGTATAACCATCTCCAACAGACGGGCTCAACTTGAGAGGTTCTGCACAAGGCGTTGTACCACCGCAAGCATCCGTAATCGGAGCAATGTAAATCGGAATCATCTGATCAATGGTCGGATTCGAGTTCGTTGCCATAGCAGAAGACTTGAACGGCATTACAGGACCCGACACGCCGTTTGCATCAACAATAACAGCGGCACGGTTAGCAACACCTACGCTACCCTTAACTTCCCATTCCATGATGAAGACGTCGGTACCAATCTTAATGCGGAGGTAGTACCAACCCTGAGAAAGGGACTTCTTCAACTTGGATTCGTTAATTCTCGGGTTACCAGGATTCGTCACATCAAAGATACCGTTCAACTGGACCGGATCCTTTTCAAAATCTTCTTCGCTGATAATCGTCTTGGTCGGGTCAGAACCGCTCTTGTCTCTCGTAAACATGTACGAAATCTTATAACCGGCCTTAACAATGGCATCGCCTTCAAGAATAACCGTAGAACCCATCTGAGCAGCGCAGCTACCACCACCCGACTGAGAATACGAGAGCTTGAATTCGTTATAACCAGTAGACTTCAAATCAGCGGCACTGTTCTGGTGGTCAAATGCCTGAATACCCACAGTCTGTTCGATGAACATGTTCGTCTTGATACGAACGTTACTCATCGTAGTACGGCGGTCGCAGAAGAAGATATCGATATCATAAGTGGAATCTGGAACACCATTCGGCATGAACTTATCCAAGTCCACATAGCCCGGAGCAGCAAGGTGAGTACCACCAAGGTCCACAGCAAGCTTATTATCGATAAAGACCCAAATATCATCGTCACCACGGAAGCTGAACTTGAGGCCCTTCTTGAAGCGGAAGTTAGCATGAGATTCGAAGCAGAAGTGCTGGTTACGGCCTCCATTAAGAGACTTGGGATCTTCAGACTTTTCTTTAGAACTCCAGCGCGGGCTGCCATTTGCAGCAGAGGTTTCCGTACCATCCACAAAGAAAGCCCAACCTGCAGGAGCCTTATCCGGGCAGCTCCAACCAAAGACACATGCTTGTTGATTCAGACCACCAAGTTTCAAATCGGAACTAATTTGCTCAGTCGTGCCATCACCATCGAAGAATAAGCCATCGCACTTATAGCCACCATCCCAACCTGCGCCATTACAATACGTGTCAATCAGCGGAATCTTTTCCGTCGGGTGGAGTTCACGAAGATCCGGGCCATAGAATACAGGACCTTCTGCAGCACGCTTGGTACGAGCCAAAGGTTGAGCCTTCTGCGTAGAATCGGCATCTTTCAGTTTGTCTTCATCAGTTTCTTCCACAGGATAGAAACCACCCTGAACACCCTTAACACCGTTGCTAGTGTAGAAGTCAGAGTCGAATTCCCACTTGCCATCATCAGCACGTTCAAACGGCATGTCAAAGCAAGTAACTTCGTTCACACCTTCAGTGTAGTTAAACAACTGATTAAAATACTTTTCGTCAATAAAGCACTTTTTACCGGTAGCAGAAAGTTTCGGCTTTTTAGTAGCCTTATCCAAAGTCGACTCAACAAGCCCCGGAGTCACACCAAGACATTCATAAATGGCTACGAGAGCAGTCTTCTTATCAACACCTTGAGCAGCAGTATTTCCTGGAGCCTGGCAAGCATCATGATCCGGATTTTTTTCGTGCGGTTTATGGTCGGATGGACCACCATAGCAAGAGAATGCCGGATGCAACTGAGCATCGGTATCGTAAATACGAGCAGCAAGCTTGTAAGAACAGCTACCTGTAATTGCCGGCATGTCTATATACAAGCCAGAACCTTCAATAATACTCGGAAGTTCTGCGGCTTTTTTCTGGTCAGCCACAAAATACAAGTTACCATCATAACCAGGTTCTGCGGAAAATACTTCAAACAAGGATTTCAAATCCATGCTTTCAATGGTAGCAGCACCTTCACCACCCATACCGATGGCATTCGTCAAACCTTCATCATCATCTCTATGAATATAGACCTTCGTCGGAAGTTCTTCATCAATATAACGTCTAAAGTACCAACCGCAATTTTTGGAATCAATATCCATTTCACGGTCTTTACCGTTTTCATTAATCATTGGAACAGAGCTCTTCCAGATTTTGTTATCCGGCAAGAACACATAGAAATACTTTACGTCAGGAGGATCAGCGCTATAATAGGTGATATTAGCCTTTGACGGATCCGGATGAGCCTGAATCCACAATTCACCTGCATCGCTAAAATCCTTGCAGGTAAATGCGTTAACACCGTTATCGCTGAGTTGCAAGTAAAGAACGTTCATCGAGTCTTTTCTGACGCAATGGCCGCTACCGCAATCGTTTTTACCCGTTTCTTCAATAACGAATCCTGTTGCAGAGTTCACACCACCAATCTTTGCAGTGCTAACTTCATACCAGCCATTAATTGTCGTGCTCTTCGAAAAAGCCGCACCCTGGCCACCAGCAACAGCATAAGCCGATTTCCAGCCATCTGGCAGTTTGAAATAAACTGTACCCTCACACCCAGTAAGAGCTGCTGATGCGCTCTGAACACCAGCAAAGAGCATTACACAGCCCAAGACCCATAACTTTAAGGATTTTATTGTGTTCTTCATTGTATTTCTATCCATTTTGGTTCTCTCTGACCACGCAGAACATCAAGAAGAAGCCCTCCTTGATATACTACACCGACACGAAATCTACTTTTTTATAGGAAAAAAGGGAATTTTTTCTTTTAAAGATATGTGAAAAAAAATTTATATTACTGAATCCGTGTGATTATCCACACTTTTTCAACAAAAAAAATGTGTTTTGAAAAATTTCATAAACAATGTAAATTTCCACTTACACAACAAGCTGTATCATAGCCGTATTATGCCTTCACGAGACACAATGTACTCTATCGGCTTTTTAAGCCTCCAGAGAGACAGATTCTGTTAGCACAATGCTTAGAACTCAGCGTGTGTCATCCAGAGCAAGCGGAGCGCGTCGAAGGATCTAGGACGAACCAGAAACTACTTCTTATATTTGGTTCAGGGAAAGCGATATCGCGAGGGATTTTTATGGAAGATGAAACCATCATGAACAACGACAACACCATCAGATTCAATCCGATGGTCATTCATCCTCATTTAATAGTCCTGTACCCGCAAAGCCAGTTCGCACAAATTCCTCTTGAAATAGGAACCGTAGTTCTTGGACGCGGGCAAGACGCCGACATCCGCTTTGAAGACGAACTGGTTAGCCGCAGGCATTGCACGCTCTCTTTTGACGGTCAAAATGTCACTGTCGAAGATCTCGGGAGCACAAACGGAACATTTGTAGACGGGAACTTCATCCATAAACAAATCCTCGATTCCGACAACAGACTCCAGATTGGCAAGATGGTCTTGAAGGTCGCCTACAAGGACCCGAGCGAAGAGGCATTCAGTCGCGAACTTTACGAGGCCGCGACGATGGATTCGCTGACAGGCATCTTGAATCGAAAGGCGTTCATGGACCGCTCCGCAGGCGAACTCGTGTACGCCCGCCGCAACGACGCTTTTGTCCACGTCGTAATGATCGATGTCGATAATTTCAAGCATGTAAACGACACTTGGGGCCACCAGTGCGGGGACCTCATTTTGAGGGAAGTCGCACGATTGCTGAGCGATGAAAAGCGCGATTCCGATTTGCTAGCCCGCTACGGCGGCGAAGAATTCTTGTTGCTCATGAGCGGGATTTCGCCCGATGACGCAAAGAAGCGCGCGGAAAAATTGCGAGCAACGATTGAGCGCCACATTTTCTCGTGGATGGATACAATTATTCCGGTGACGATTTCGCTGGGGTTGGCCTCGCGTCAAGGTGTTGAAGTGGCGCAATTGGGTGACCTTATTACCGAAAGCGACAAGTTGCTGTACATCGCCAAGAACTGCGGGAAGAATCAAGTGGCTGTTGGTGACTAAGGTCACGGAACGCGAAGGCTCCGCCCTACCGAAAAAGGTAAAAATTTACTAACTTTGGGCGCGATGAGTGAATTTTACTCCGAACGCCTTAATTCTTTTGGCACAGCAAGCATCCCGAAGCTTGTCTTGCAGTTTTCAGTTCCCGCCATCATCAGCATGTGCGTGAACGCTCTCTATAACATCGTCGACCGATTCTTTGTCGGCCAGGGCGTTGGAAGTTTGGGCATTGCAGGCATTACGCTCTGCTTCCCGATTTGCCTTTTCATCATGGCGCTTTCGATGATGGTCGGCGTGGGCGGTAACACGCTTTTTGCGATTCGCCTTGGGCAAAAGAAATATATCCAGGCAAGCATCATTTTAAACAACTCGTTCTCGCTCTTGATTATCATGGCGATTCTCGCTTTTACGTTTGGCGAGATTTTCATGACGCCGCTCCTTAAGCTTTTTGGAGCTAGCGAGCAAACCCTCCCCGTTGCCGAAAGTTACATGCGCATTTTGCTATGCGGTGCCGTTTTCCAGACAATCGCGCCGGGCATGAACCATTTTATCCGCTCGATGGGCCACCCCAAAACGGCCATGTTCCGCGAAATTGCAGGCGCCGTGACCAACATTATTTTGGACTGGCTGTTCATCATGAAGTTCCGTTGGGGAATCGAAGGCGCCGCTTGGGCTACAATTTGTTCGCAATTGGTCGCAAGCAGCTTGATTACGCAGTTCTTTGTGAAAAAGACATCGCCGATCAAGATTCGTTGGCGTCACATGAAATTGCATGCCGCCTACGTTCGCAAGATTTACATCTTGGGTTTGCCGCCTTCCGTGATGCAGATTTGCAACAGTCTCATGAATGCGATTCTCGCTTGGAGTCTCACGACGTACGGCAACATCAGCATCAAAACGACGGGCGTGCTTTCGGGTGGCGATTTGGCGATTTCGGCATTCGGCATTATCAATAGCGTTGTTTCGATTATCGTGCTCCCGCTCATGGGATTTGTCCACGGAACGCAACCGATTATCGGCTACAATTACGGAGCAAAGCTCAACAGTCGCGTCAAAGAAACGCTCAAGTTCTCGTTCATTTATGCGGGCGCGTTCATGTTCATTTGCTGGGCTGCCGTGATGTGGAAAGCAGAAGCGTTTGTGGCTCCGTTCGCACCAAACGATCTCGAATTACAGCAGGTCGCCGCTTGGGCCATGCGAATCTTTACCGCCGCGTTCTTCATGATTCCATTTGGCATGGTATCGGGCAACTTTTTCCAGGGAACCGGAAAGGCGCTCCGCGCCATGTTCTTGAACGCTTGCCGCCAAGTGATTCTTTTGATTCCGTTCTTGCTGATTCTGCCGCACTTCTTTGAATTGAAGGGCGTGTTCTTGGCGCAGCCCATTGCAGATACGGGTGCAGCCATCATCGGCATGGCGATGATGATGCACGAATTAAAGAAGCTGAAATAAGGAATTTGTCCAAGAGGCAGTCATCCTTGCGAAGCGAGGATCCATACACTGCACAATTACAATGTATGGATTCTCCTACGGAGAATGACGCGCAAGGTTATACAGCGCGTGAACATGTTCACACATTGTATAACCGCAGCAGTCATGCCTTGAAAAGGAATGACGTAGGAGCCGAGCGCAGCGTCTGAGCTAGCTCAGACATTGCCGAGGCGAACTCGTCATGCCACGAAGTGGAATGACGTAGGAGCCGGAATGGCGACTATTTCTTTTCCAAGATGCGCAGGGCGCGTTCGATGATGTCGGGCGACAGTTTGAAGATGTCGCTGAGGGTTTGAACGCGGTCGGCAGGTGCAATTTTAGTCATCTGGGAACCGGTCGCATTGCGCACGACGAGATTGCCTTTTTGATAGTAATATTGCACGCCTTTTTCGCGGTCGAGGCGGTTTAAGACCGGGTAGGTCATCATTTCGCGGTAGAAGCTTTCGTTCCAGTGATGCTTGAATTCTTCGACGGAGACGCCTTCGACAGGATATTCGAAGCGGAGCTTCATCGGGGCGCCTGCGCCACCCGTCCAAAGTTCCATGGAATCCATAGTCGGGCGCACGAGACGCACGCAGTTCGGAGCAAGCGGGAAGAAGGCTTCGCCGGTGCCGAAAGGCTGCGGGAGTGGCATCTGGAGCGGGTCGAAAATCAAGTAACCGGGATCGAGGAGGAATTCATTAGACGAAAGAGGAGTGACAGCAGAGTCTGCATCGGGGTCAGGCAGGATGAGGGCGCAGTGGATGTTGCGCTCTTTGCGTTTGTGGCCCATGACTAGGCGCGGCTTAAATCCCATGTCCGAGAGCGTTTGATAAAGGTGCCACGTCATGCTAAAGCAGGTGCCCCCGCCCATCCAAGAATCAATGTCGTTTTGGTCGCTATCGTCGAGTTTGCGGGCGCCGGTCGCACTCCCCGTCTGTTCCAGACGGATGATTTTCGTCAAATTCTCGTACGTGATGTTCGAGATTTGATTGCAGAGGTCCACGACTTTTTTGAAATTTTCTGGGGACATTTTTTAGGGATTAGGTGTTAGGTTTTAGGGGTCTGGTTAAAGGCGATCCCGGAACGGGGTCCGGGATGACAGTGTAGAAGGAAGGCCGGGATGACAACGCCATGATCATTCGGTTGCGATGCCCAGCATGCCGCAAATTTCAGGGCCGATAACGCCATTTTGAATAGCAATGGAAAGGAGGCGCTGTTCGAGTTCTTGTGGCGGGAATCGAAGCCCGACGGAGTCCGCGGCATTTTCAGTTGCTTTATCGGGAGTCGCGCATTCCCCAAGATTCGCGGATTTTGATTCTTGTACGAGGAGTTCTGCAAGCGCGGCGTGGAGCGCAAGCGACGTATCGATGTACTTGAGGTGTGTCGGCTCTTCGAGAATGAAATTCAAAGGACCTTTGGCGTTGAGCACTTTTTCGGCAGGTATTGCCTCGCCATATTCATCTTCGACACCCATATTCGCAAGAATTGCCGAAGTCGAGAGCAAAGCCGCAGTCAATTCCGGGGCAGCCAAGGCATCTTTTACGCCCGTAGCAGTCACCACAAAATCGGCATTTTCAATCAGCGTGGAAACAGTCGCATAGTCATGGCAATCGACCACATTTACGCCATTTTGCTCCAAAACCGCCGAAAAATCACCCGCTGGCATCGAATTTGCGGCATTTTCAGGCATCGAATTTGCGCCCTCCTCAGTCCCAGATTCCGTAGAACCAGCCTGAGACTGCACACGTTTCAGGTCCGTCACAACGGATACCGCACAACCACGGCGTACGCCCTGGAGCGCAATTCCCGAACCGACCTTACCACTACCAAAAACAACTAACTTTTGGCCTTCGAAACCGGCAGCAGAAGCATTTTCACCAGCACCGCGCGCATTTTTGTCAAAGCCGAGCTTTTCAAGCGCCCTAAAATAGCCGTCACCCGTGCCTAAAGACGTCTCGATCCGCTTCACAATACCGCTATCGGCCACAAAAACAGGCTTTTGGGCGTTTTGGTAGTACTGAACACCCGAACGCGTGAGTTCCACAAAGCCAATTTTCGGATGCAGCGCAGCAAAAGGTCCCGCACAGTCGAGCACCAAGTCCACAAATTCGCCACGAGATTCCGCGTCGAGCATTTCTGCCGGAGTCACGACAGGAATGCCCCAATCTTTCAAAAAATCGACAACTTCAGAGTCGTTCATCCCCGAAAATCCGACCAAAAGGGTCGCCCCACCCGCCAAAAGTGCACGATATTGCGTCATTGTATTGCGGTAAATCGGGGTCGCCACAAGCACACGGAGGCCATCGAACGGACGCGTGTACGCCCACTCGCTTTCGAGCGCGGCCAATGCCGGATATTCGTTTTTTTCGTAAACGTCGTCTAGGACGGAGGAAAGAATCGACTGCAAATCCATGGTGGGAAATATAGGATTTTTAGACAAGATGCCGCCCTCGTCCTGGAACATAAGCCATAAGGTCTAGATATAATGGATTCTCCTGGCGGAGAATGACTACCTTAAGGAAGATTCTCGCATTCGCGAGGATGACTCTAAGCCGGGATGACAGCGTAAAGTGACGCATATTGTTGCAGTTACAACATTATACAACAAAAAGAAAATTTACAAAGCCCATTTGATATGGATAATCTTAGATTAGAGTTACATAATATACTCTCAAAGGTGTGGATAATGAATAACAAAATTTCTATCGCTGCAATTACAGTTGGAATGTTTGCGGCAGGCTCAGCTTTCGCTCAGAATACCGAAATTGCAACTTGGTCAGGCTTCCGCAAGGCAGCTGCCTCCTTTACGTTTGACGACGGCGCTCCGAGCCACGTAAGCGATGGCGGTCCGCTGTTCGACAAATATGGTTACAAGGCCACATTCAACGTGGTGGTGAACTGGAACCCCGACTGGAGCGGTTTCGGCAACATGGCCAAAAACGGCCACGAAATTGCAAGCCACAGCAACACCCACGGTCAGAACATGAGCGGCGAAGAAGCCTCCTCCAAGAAGAGCATCGAAGGCAAAATCCAGCAGAAGTACGGCGTCATCACGGTCGCCTACCCGAACTGCAATGTCCCGAACAAGAGCGCCGTGCTGCAGAACTACGTCGTTGGCCGTATTTGCAACGGTTCCTGGCAGAGCCAGCCCGACATGATGAGCAAGGACGGTCCTAGCGACTGGGCAATGGCATCCGCCATCATGACCGGTTCCACCGGCACGAACGACTTCAAGGGCAACATGCAGAAGGCCGTACAGCAAAGCGGCTGGATTTCTTTCCTCACCCACGGTTTCGAGGGCAAGAACAACGGATCCGCCACCTACTCGCCCACGCCGATCGGCTCCATTGAAGACGGCCTCAAGTGGGCCCAGCAGAACGACAAGGACATTTGGGTCGCCCCAATGGGCCACGTCGCCATGTACATCAAGGAACGCAAGGCTTCCAAGATTGAAGCTAGCAGCAGCGGCGGCACCATCACGGTCAAGCTCACCCATAACATCAAAGACAACGTCTCTGATTACGACTATCCGCTTTCCATCCGCGTGAAGTATGACGGTTCCAAGGCCGAAGTAAAGCAGGGCGACGCCAAGCTCGAATCCAAGATTGACGGTGGCTATGTTTACTTCGATGCCGTCCCGAACGCAGGCGACATTGTTATTTCCGGCGAAAGCGCAGGTCCTGCTCCAGAATCTAGCTCCAGCGCAGAACCGCCTGCAAGTTCTTCTAGCGAAGTTGCCGCATCGAGCTCTAGCGCAAAGGCAGAATCTTCTTCGAGCGCAACCGCTTTGCCGAAGCAGACTTTTGAAGACCGCCACCCCATCGCATACGTCGACAACAACGGTTACATCACCGTTCAGAATGCTCAAGGCATGAACATCACCGTGTTCAACAGCCTCGGTAACGTTGTCCGCTCCACAAAGGGACTCGGCCTCGTACAAAAGGTTTACACCGGCGCGAAGGGCATGTATGTCGTGAAAATCGGCAACAAGGCCAAGGTCGTAAACATCAAGTAGTTCAAAAAGTTTGTGGTTTAGGGAAAGCCCGCTCCGATTGGAGCGGGCTTCTTGTTCGAGTAGATAGGGTAAAAATGAATGCTCCCGCTCTCACGAGCGGGAGCCTACTTTATTTCAGGAGATATGGGATACTATTGTTCAAAGCAATTGTCATCAAAATTAATATCGCTTATAGACTGAAGTATCGTATGTATTAGACACACAGCTTTCGACAATATGCTTAGCGTACTTTTCCCAATTGGGATCACTATAGGTTAAAACGCCGTCAGAGGCCATTGTATATTGGAAACTACAATAAAGATTATATTGAGGATGCTCAACTTTAACATTCTTGGTTCCGATTTCGAGGAAGTACATAGTTTCGTCCGAGAATTCACCATTTTCAGATGCACAATCCTTTTTGAATTCCTCAGCCAATGCAGAATCAGGAGTCATCAAATTTTTATGGTGATTATGATCTTCAGTTATATTACCAACACTATAACTGGGAACACCTAGAGCCTGAACATAACAATTCACAGAACGAAGACTTCCAGGTAAACCGAAAAGATCAGACTCCGATACAATCGGTCCATGGAACAAGCCATCATCATCCTTCATGACCACGTAAGTCACACTATTTTGCGCAAAATTTAATTGTTTTTTTTCGAGCGCAACGCAAGCCTCATAATCTTCTTGCGACGCATTTTGTTTAGCCACTTGTCTAGCAGCTTCATCTAACATGAAAAAGTTTGTGATTGTACAAATAGGAAGATTTTGATCAGCATCTTGTATTGGGTGAGCTACTGCACCTGCATCGTAAATCGATTGCACGGCTCTGTTAAACGTTTCTTGAGCATTTACAGAATCTATAGGGAAGACATATTGATAAAAGTCACCTGCGCTCCCCTCAAAAGGTTCTCCAGCCAAATGACTCATTGTTTTGGCAGCACCACCATTGGCATTAAAGATTTCAACATCAATAGGAAGCGTTACCGATGAACTCGAAGGAATCGAATCGTATTCTCTAAGATAGTCATCGAAATCATAAGTGGCTTCGCAACCTTCGAGAACACCCGTTGCATACTTTTTCCAATTAGGATCCTTATAAGTTTCAGGAACATCTACTATTACACCTTCTACCAAATTAAGCGGAACCATACAGTGAGCTTCAGGGTAAATAAAATCCGTAGTCTCATACAATCTTCCATTTTCGAGAGCGCAATCCTGTCTGAACTGTTCTAATAAAGAAGAATCACTCGAGCGCAAAGCCTTAACAACAACAGAGGTGTCTCCAAACCAATCAGAACCACCTAGCTCATAGAAACGCTCCCATGAGCCTTGCTCCTTTCCAGAACAATTTACAGAATAACCCCATGGTGCATTATCCACATACATTATAGCCGCATGCACAACACCATCTTCGTCTCTCATCACCGCATTGATAGCAGAATTAAATGCCATACCAGCAATAGTATCATACTTAATAACATATTCAGCATGAACATCTACAGTCACATCATAATCAAGAATTGATTGAACGGTCCTGTCATAAGTTTCATGGGCAGTAACCGAATCAATTTGATTAAAATTGTCTCCCGCCATATGAAAAAAAGTTGCCGCAGTACCTCGAGACACACCTCGAATTGCAGCCAAAGCTATCCCTTCAAAGCCACCTCCTTGCCGAGAGTTCGAAGAGCCCGGATTGATAACAGAGCTAGAGCTCAGTGCTACCGAATTGTCTTGCACATCGGCACCGACAACGGCAGAATCAGAACACGCGCTTAACGCACCCGCGACACTCAACGCAGCAAACGTAAGCGGTATGATTTTTTTATAGTTCATAGGAATCCTCCTCTGATTTTTTTTGAAATTCATAATGTTTCCCCCTTACACTTTTTCCGAAAGCGGGAAAAGCTGTAAATTTAAACGATAGACCTGATCAATTTTATTGCATTCGCCAGCGATCGCAACGACTTGTTTGCGGCAGGTATCGACCGCGTCCATGATGCGCTTAAGGGCATCGGCGTTGACACCAACGGTCACGCCCGAAATGTTACGTTCGGACGGTTCGATTTTGTCGATGGCTTCGCGAGCAAGGTCAATCATTTGGCGGTTCATGGAGCGGAGCGCAAGTGCAAGCGAGTCGCTGGAACCGGTAATGATTTTATCGGTCTGTTCGTACATGTTTACGCCTTTGCTCGTAAGAAAATTCAGCTTTACCAAGAGCTTGAGCGAATCGCGGATTTCTTGTGCGGTAAAATTGTGCTTAATCTTTTTGGCAAGTTCGCCCGGGAGTGCGCCCGGCATGAGCGGCGCCAGTTCGCGAACGATAGAATTCACAGCAGATTCATAATAATCGAATGCATCGGCATTCACAACGCGGGCATGCTGCTCGTTAGCAAGACCTTCCATTCTGCGGAAGGCTTCTTTTTTCTTGCCATCCTCCTTTGCGTTAGTGAAATCAACCATGAGCTTGAAATACTCACATTCAAATTCACTCAACTCCATGGCTGCAGCTACTTGCAGCACGCCCACGCGGCTCAGGGAACTCTTGCCATCGCACACAAGTTTCAAATATGATGGCGATGCGAACCCAGCCTGTTTAGAGAACTCGCGCCAAGAAAATACGGATGTTCTTTTGCGCCAGTCGAAATAATCAAGCATGTACTTTCGGTAATCTTGATATTCGGTTATCGGTTTCATTTACGACCTCCTTTACGAAGACAAATATACGTTCATCGCCGACTAAAAACAAGGTAAAAATGATACAAAGTTAGCTATTTTTCGCAAAATTCAGCATTTTAAGCTAATTTCGAAAATTCAAAATCACAGATGAATCACTAGGGCGGTATATGAATCAAGTATGGATCCTATCGCTGCGCTCCGGGGTGACAGAGCAATTTAACACATTTATGGATCCTCCGAAGGAGGATGACTGCAGTCCCCGGCACAGAGGCCGGAATGACGATAAAGAGCAACGTCATGGCGGACCTGATCCGCCATCTACCCGGCGCAATAATGTTGCAATTTTTAAATTTGCACGCATGAAACCGTGGAAATTGTTGGATTCAGAATTTTTGGTAAACGCGCCGTGGCTGAAAGTCGCAAAAGAAAAGTGCGAGTTGCCGAACGGGAAAGTTATTGACGATTTTTATACGTTATGGCAGCCGGACTGGGTGCTGATTTTGGCGCGCACGAAGGATGGCAAATGGGTCATGACGGAACAGTACCGCCACGGAACAGGAAAGATTGCGCTTGAATTCCCGGCAGGGATTATCGACAAAGGCGAGACGCCGGAAGAAGCAGCGATTAGGGAACTGCAGGAAGAATGCGGGTACGGGACTGTGACTGGATCCTTCGCGGCTTCGCCACTCAGGATGACGTCTTACATCGGAAATTTTCCGGTGAATCCGGATAGGCATCGCGGGAAGTTCCATGTGGTGTTTATCGACGGTGTGGAGCGTTTGAGCAAGACTAGTTTTGACGATACTGAAGAAATCGAGACGTTCTTGTACACGGACGAGGAATTTCAGGCAAAAGTTGCTGACGGAACGTTCAATCATCCGCTTCAAATTGCAGGCTATTACAAGTGGGCATTAACGCAACATATCCGCTGAAAATGCGGGCAATCCGCCTCCCGATTCTGATTCTCGGGTTGAACGGCGTTCCCGGTTTTGCGCTTTTCAGGCATTTCAACAAGCTGTACGGCGCAGCCACCGCAGTTTCAAGCGCTGCTGCAGTTTCGGATTCCGCGGCAATTCCGGCAGCACAAGCGCAAGCCATTCCAGGCGTTATCGGCATCCGCCCCATCAAACACCCTTGCGTTTTTGGCGACAACGTCTTTGGCATTGACGCCGAAGAAACCGAGCGCTTAGGAGAACTTTTCGAACGATTCCGTTTCGGAACCGTCATTGACGCGAGCGGAAACTGTGCGCTCAAGGCTTGCGAATGTGACCCTGCCCGAAGCAGGCTCTTGAACGTAAGTCAAGGCGTCGATGCCGCCACATTCGCCGCCCGCTTTGGCGCGACACTCATCCGCATTTCTGCGGACATGGTCTTTAGCGGCGATGAAAAGACAAAGCCGAACCGCCCTTACGTCGAGACCGACCCGAAAGACCCGATTCACAATTACGGAAAGCACCAGGCCGAAGCCGAAGACGCCATCAGCGCCATCAAGCCTGACGCCGTGATTCTCCGCGTGCCACTCCCGATGGACTATGCGCCCGGCGGATGCGCCGGCGCGATCGACTGGATCACTTACCGATTCCGCCCAGGTCGCCCGGCGACCTTGTTCACGGACGAATATCGAAACCCGCTCTCAGGCCCGGACCTTTGCCGCACTGTGCAATACATTCTGGAGCACGAATTCCCCGCAGGCATTTACAACTGCGGCGGCCCGCGTAGCGTTTCGCTCTACAACGTAGGACAAATCGTCAACGCGGTCGGCGGCTACCCCGCCGAGCTCCTGCATGGAGTGCCGCGCATCGAAGGCGGCCCGATGCCTCCGCGCGTCGGCGACTTGACGATTAATTCTGAAAAGCTTTACAAACTGTTGCCGCCCGGCTTTATCAAGCCCTGGCCGGCATTCGATTGGCTCGTGCCCGACAGCTTCGATTGGCACAAAACATTCGGCCGTGACATTACGGACAAGCGCAAAATGGGAAGTGACGAGGCTATCACCAATTTGCTTGTCAACGGAATTGATATAGAACTATAGCGTTATCCGCGTGTCAAGCGGAAGAAAAGGCTTAAGGCATGATGGTCTGTTTTTTCGCCTTCATTTTCAAATGAATATACCATTTTGGAAAAAGATACTCCGACACCAATAGACCAAGTATCGCTTACCCACCAATCCTTGCCTAGTTCATAGCGAGTAAATATGCCGCCTACAGTACAATAATCCTCAGCATAAACATCATCTCTTGCCATAGAGACATCAAGACCTCCCCCAATTCCTAGAAAAATTCCATTCAAAGGAGAAGTCGGATCTTTGAACGGATAAACAGTAATGCCCAATCCCATCGAATAATAGAATCCGTAAGAGTCAAACGTTTCATCCATAACGCCCACAAGTTGCTTATCTTCTTTTTCCAAAACGTTATCTACAATCGTTCGAGTTACAGAATAATCTTGCTTACGTCTACTCCCCTCTCCTTTGAAGAGCCCTCCGCCAAAGGAAAAATACACAGCCACAAAATTTTCAATCGATTTTCCAAATCGAAGGTCAATAGAAGGGAATCCCCACGCACTAAATTCGTCCTGTTCGTTATTTAGTCCATAATGCTCTTGTTTTTCATATCGGCCATCTAATGTTTTTCCTCCGAATCCAGAATGATAACCAAAATCGGAAGATTTCAATTCGGAGCTCAAGTAAGAAAGTCCCCAATTCACGCTAAAATAGGAACCACGATGTTCACGCGGAGCTGGCGCATCAACAGAAGGAGACTGAGCAAACGCAACTGTTGCAAAGGCAAAAATACAGATAAATTTCCAAATCATTTTCATAGTATTAACCACGCGTTATACGGAACGAAAGCGACAAAACATTATCGGAACGATGAGAGGCGACAGTACTCCACACAAGGCCGAAATGAGCAAAGCCAAGTCCAAAGCCGATAGAGAGTCGATCATTCAGCCACCATTCCTTACCCATTTCCAATTCGAAACCGATGCCGCCATTTCCATTTTCTCTATGGCCAGCATTTACAAAAAGCGTGTATCCGAAAGAACCGCCGATAAACGCTCCGTAGAGCGTAGAACTCTTGTCACGGAACGGGTAGAATGTGGCGCCAAAACCCAAATAAGTCCTGATGTTATATGCATCACCAGACGAAGGATCGTCGTCATCATCTCTTTCTGGATTAGGCGTTTCAATGCATATTCCTTCAGCACAAATAGAGCGATAATGTTCCTCGTAATAATCAACTACTCCAACATAAAAGCCAAAGTTAAAGACTGTATGAAGCGCAACTAAATTTCCGAGAGCATACCCAAACTTAAATTCACCCAGCATAAAGGTGGTGCCGTAATACTCATAAAAATCAACATCGCGTTCCTTGTTTTCTCCAAAGTCTTCCATGCTATTTTTGAACCAGTTCAGAGCAAAGCCAAAAGAAGAGCTGTTGTAAAAACCACGATGTTCACGCGGAGCAGGTTCAGCGATAGAGGGAGACTGGGCAAGCGCCAAGCCCATGGCACACAAAATAAAAATCGCAAATAATTTTTTCATAAATCTAACCCCAGACTAGCCACGCGTTAAACGGAACGAAAGCGATACGACATTATCGGAACTATGCGAATCAAGCGTTTGCCAAACAAAACCGGTATGTGCAAAGCCTAAGCCAAAGCCAATCGACACATGGTCGCTTACCCACCATTCCTTACCAAGTTCCAATTGAAAACTGATTCCACCATTTCCTGTAGTTTCTTCGTCGCACGCATTTATCATCGTAACGAAAAGCGTATATCCAACAGACCCGCCTACAAAAAGGCCGTTCATAGGAGATGTTTTATCTTGAATTGGATAGAAGGTCGTTCCCAAGCCGAAGAACGTCCTTAAACCGAATGCATCCCTCGATTTTTCTTCTATAGTGCGAGACTCGTCCAAGTTTTCTAGGCATTTTTCACCTAGAGTACACTGACTCAGGTACACCTCATATTTATAATCCAGCGAACCGGCAAAGAATCCGATATTGAATACGAAATGAACGGCAGCTAGGTTTGCAATACCGACACCGAACTTAAATTCCGACATCGGGAAAGTTTTTCCGTCGAACTCGTAATAGTCTACATTTCTCCGCTTTCCATTATTGATATAGTTGCCTCCATTTTCCAAATAACCGCGGGTTAAATCTTCACGGCTATTTTTGTACCAATTATAGGCAAAGGCAAACGACATATTGCTATAAAAGCCACGGTGTTCGTGAGCAGCGGGCTTGTCGGCAGACGGGGACTCTGCAGAAGCAATTCCTGCAATACACAGAACGAGAATTGCAATTATTTTTCTCATAAAATAAAATCCATTACAAATGATCTTATCGTTAAATATAAAAAATCATTTATAAGGATTTTATGTGATTACGATTTTTCTGTAACGATAATTTCGGAACGAGTTTCGTGACTTGCGGAATCGTAAACCATTTTGCCTATGCAAAGCACATGAATGATTGTTCCATCCTTGCGTTTTAAACGGTGTTCGCAATAAGCAATCGGATTTTTAGCCAAAGCCTCCGAAACAAAGCAAAGGTATTCCGTTACATCTTCTGCCGGAACCAAATCTTGCTGTTCAATCGTTTTTTCCTTGATATCATCCCTTGAATAACCGGTGAGTTTTTCAAAGTTGTCATCGACATCAATGATAACATTATGCGCATTCAATACATAGCGAGAATACACTACGCCATGAACATTATGTTCTCCGCTATGGTCCGGTTCCAATTTTTTTGTTTTTTCGGCAATTGTATCCGCAGGCGTTTTCAATTTTTCTTCGTCAGGGATAACATTCCCGACCATGTTACGGCATATCGGTATAAATTCATTGACTAGAGTCGGGTCGAATTGCGTTCCCGAGCAACGTTCCAGTTCTGCGATTGCCTCATCCACGGACTTTGCGGCTCGATAAGAACGATTACTGACCATGGCATCGAACGCATCGACAACGCTAATGATTCTCGACAAGAGCGGGGTTTCTTCGCCTTTGAGTCCATCTGGATAGCCCTTGCCATCCCAACGTTCGTGATGGTGCAAAATCATGTCGGCAATTTCGTTCAAGCCCTTGGAGCTCTTTGCAATTTGATAGCCCTTATGCACGTGTGTCTTGATGTAGTTCCATTCTTCGTCGGTCAGCTTGCCTGGTTTGTTCAAGATATCAAGCGGCACACCGATTTTACCGATATCATGCAACAAGCAAAGGAGCGAAAGACTGCTTTGTTGCTTATCGGTAAGTCCAATGCGTTTTCCGAGTGCAGCACCCATACGCTGGGTACGGCGCACATGCGCTTCGGTATCGCTATCGCATTCCTGCAAAGCCTTCTCTAGCGATGTCAAAAGTTCAGAACGAGCAGAGCCCTTGTCCATCAGCTTTTTCTGGTTCAATGTTTGCGAAGCAGAATCGACAACGGCAACAATATCCGAATTTTCCGACGTAACTTCATCGACTGCATATTGCATTTTGCAGCCCAACGAAGCCTTTACATTCTTCATGATTTTTTCAATTTCATCAAATTTCATGTGGTTCGAGAGCACTAGCAATTTCGCATCTTCACCACGGACAAAATAAGACCACTGCGGGAAATTACTTTTAAGAATTTCCGCCAAGTCGCGCAAAGCTCGGTCTCCCGCATCACGCCCCTTTGTATTGTTCAAAGCAGAAAGATTATTCAAGTCACAAACAATCAAGGTCAACGGGTAAATAAACGACGAAGACTCTTTTTCTACAAGATCCTTGAAACTATCCCAACTGCGGAAACCGGTCAACAAATCCGTCTTCATTGCGGTATTCGAAAGCACATACAAGTTGCCAAGTTCGCGGCCTTTTCTATCGCGAATTTTACGATAGTCACAACGAACAGACTTGGAATTTTTGTCCGATGTAACATAACATTGCACAGACCAGATATCTCTTGACGAAGCTTTGAGATTACATGCTTTCAAAAAATCCGATTGCAGCAACGACTCACTAAACGGCACATTAGGAACAATGTGCTTCATTTTTTCATTATGGAAAATCAAGGTGCCCTTGTAGTCAAACAGGATAACCCCCTGTTCAATATTTTCAAGAACATTATCCTTGAAATAATTCAAGATATCTATTCCAGCAAATCGGCACGACCAATACGCACAAATGGGGAGCAGGCAATAGAAATGGATAGTGTAATCAAGCTCGATTGTAGTGAACTTGTCCAACAAAAAATCGAGCAGCATGAAAAAAGCCACAGAGATCAACACACCTTGGTAGCGCATTCGGAACACTTTCGGAGCGCGGAAGAATCGATAGACCAAAAGCCCCATCGAAAAGAGGAACATTGACAAAGCAAGGGCTAGATGATAAAAGTAAAGAAATCCTTTTTGAGCCGATTGATAGTGGACAATTCCCGAACTCGGTACGCACGCCAAAGCCCATCCGCTAAAAGGATTTACAATCCAAATCAAAAAATCAAAAATCAATAACGCCGCCAAAAAGCGAAACAGAATGTTCACCCAACGAATACGTGACATGTGAGCATAAGCTGTTACGAATCGCATAAAGCTATACATCGCAACCGCGATGCAAACATAGCAGAACGACGACAACACTAAAAAAGAGGTGCCACTTTCCGCAAGAATTCGGAACGAATAAAAAGCAACAGACAATATGCCAAAAACAGCACTAGAGGCAATCCATCTTGATCCTCTCTTTTTTGTTTTTAGAGAATCAACCCCTACGTATAGTGCGGCAATAATAACAATAAGCGATAATGCAATAAATGTAATCAGACTACCATTTTCCATAATGCGCTCCCGAACATTATTTGGCTTCTCATAAAAAACTAATCTTTTTGAGCCCAAAAGGAAAAAGAAAACGCTCAGAGAACCTTCTGAGCGCATAATTTAGGGGAAAAATTGCAAAAAATCACGGTGAAGCGGCTTATCGCCGTATTTATCTTCGGCGTTTTCTTTGAGGTCTTCAGCAGTGTAACCGCTCGTGATTTTCAGCAGACAGACCGAGCGCAAGGTTTCGTCATAGCGAAAATGGATGCGGAACGTGCGGTATGCAAGCACGCCCGTTTTGCTTTTTTCGTCAAGCGTCAATCGACGGCGAGTCGTGTCGAAAACGTCTTTCGAAAAATTGCCACGTGAAAGTTGCACTTGCGCAAAGCTGAGCAAGTCAAAAGAACTGCGTTCGGCAATCCAACGGTTTTGCGCGGCGAACGCGTCGGCGACCTCGATGTTCCACAAGTCGCCCACCTGCTCTTCGACCCAGCCCGCTTTGGCATCGGGAAAAGCGTCCGCCATCGGGATGTACGGTTTGATGTCGAGAATCGGCGTTTCATTGAGCAGGTCCGCCTCGTCCACGTACAACGTCAGGCCATCAATTTTGAGGAGGCGCACACAGCTGAGACCAATCGGATTCGGGCGGTAAGGACTGCGGCTTGCAAAAGTGCCCACGCGGTCTTTGCCCTTGGGCGGCACAGGCGGACGTGTCGTCGGTCGCCAACCTGCATTTTCGTGGAACTGGAAAATCACCCAGAGGCGTTCAAAGCCATCAAGATCGCGGAGCGCCATCTCGAAATTCTGCCCCGGATTCAGCACAATCCGGCCCGGATGCCCAGCAAAGAGACGCCCCTGTCGAGGAGCGTCGTACTTGTAAACGGCATCGCCAAAGAATGTACCGATCGGAGTGACTTGCATATGGGGAAATATAGAAAAGCCAAATGCTTTTTCTGCTTATAAAAAAGGCTCCCGCGAGGGGAGCGCACGCAATTAAAGGCCTTTAGGATTCGGACCGTAGGCATTCGATCCGGGCTGGCTATCCAAGAACAGGAATACGAGCAAAATAATACTGCCCACACAAGGAACCAAGCTGATGAATACCCACCAGCCGCTCTTGCCAATGTCGTGCAGACGACGCAACAGAACAGCAAAGCCAGGCAAGACCAAGCCGAGCGAGACGAGCACTACGAGAACAGTAGTCACAATACCCGGGGTTCCGAACAGATAGTCGAGTGCAAAGCCCAGAACACAGGCTAAGATAACGGCAATCATCTGGAATAAGGCGAAGAACCAGTATTCCCTTCTCCTTGCACGACCGTTAAAGTCGACATAGTGTTTTAAGCAGTATTTGAAGTATTCCATATTTTCTCCTTGTATTTAAACATCCTAGGTACTGATATATATTAAATTTCCCCAAAAGTCAAGAAAACATCATCCTAAATTTTGCCGTAGCGGATGTAATCAATTTTACCGGTAAAGAAACGGCTCTCGTACTGACTTTGACGATGTGGATCATAACCTATTCCCAAATCATATTTAAGTCTGGATGCTTCATCATATAGGATTTCCGAAACAGCGTTCTTACCATCCAAGGTTATTTCCAGCTTGTAGGCCTCCACAGTGAGTTCACCAACTCCGGTATAATAGAGGATCATTGAATTCATAGGCAACACTATATTCGGCCAATATTTCTTCCATAGATGGTTCTGTAGAGGAATCACTACATGCCATCATCCCAAAAGACCACAAGAGGGAAATTCCCGCAACAATTTTGCCAAATTTCATATGGACTCCTTTGAAGATTTATTTACTATATAAAAAAAAAATAAGGCTTCTTTTGCAAAAGTTTCTAAATGGCGTTCCTTCGGAACGCGTTTAGTACGGCTCGGAAATGGGTTTGCAAGCAACCCCGCTTCACTCGCCCTTTACAAAAGTTTCTAAATTTGGGCACGATGAAAGAAAAGGCTAAAAAACTCATTGAAAAGTACGAAGAACTGGAATCGGAACTCGGAAATCCGGATGTTCTCGGCGACCAAGCTCGTTACAATAAGATTCACAAGCAGTACAAGGGTATCGAAAAGGCAGTCTTGAAGGCCAAGGAATACCTGCAGATGATGGACGATCTTGACGAATACAAGGCCGCCCTCGGCGATTCCGACCCGGAAATGGTCGCGATGGCCAAGGCCGAAATTTCGGAGATCGAAAAGAAGCTCCCCGAAGTGACGGACGAACTCCAGATTTTGATGGTGCCGAAGGATCCGTGGGACTACCGTAACGCAACGCTCGAAATTCGTGGCGGTACGGGTGGCGATGAATCGGCTCTCTTTGCGGGCGACTTGTTCCGCATGTACCGCGGCTACTGCGATAAGATGGGCTGGAAGATGACCATCCAGGACTTGAGCGAAGGCACTGTGGGTGGCTACAAGGAAATCCGCGTGTTCATCGAAGGCGACAGCGTTTATGGAACGCTGAAGTTCGAAAGTGGCGTTCACCGCGTGCAGCGTGTGCCGGAAACGGAAACGCAGGGCCGCGTGCACACGTCTGCGGCTACAGTCGCAATCCTCCCGGAAGCTGAAGAAGTTGACGTGGAAATCCGCGAAGCCGACATCCACATGGACACATACCGTTCTTCGGGCGCTGGCGGTCAGTACATCAACAAGACGGACTCTGCCGTGCGTTTGACGCATATCCCGACGGGTGTGGTGGTGAGCTGCCAGACCGAACGTAGCCAGTTGCAGAACAGACTCCACGCTATGGAAATGTTGCGTTCCAAGATTCTTGACGCGGTCATCGCGAAGAAGGAAAAGGAAGAAGCGGCAAACCGTAAGGCTTTGGTGGGTACTGGCGACCGTTCTGCCAAGATCCGCACTTACAACTATCCGCAGAACCGCGTGACGGACCATCGCATTGGCCTCACGGTTTACAATCTCGACAAGGTCGTGACTGGTGAACTTGATGAAATCATCAACGGCCTCCAGATGGCAAACGCCCAGGAAAAGCTCGGAAAGTTCAACGCGTAAGAGGAATCCAGATGCCCGCGAACGCCCCCATGACAGTGCTTGAAATCTTGAATCGCACCAAGGTCTTCTTTGAAAAGAAGGGCGTTCCTGATGCACGTCTCGATGCCGAGTACATCATCAGCTACGGTCTCAAGATGAAGAACCGTATGGACTTGTACCTGAACTTCGAGAAGCCGCTCACGCCAGCGGAGCTGGACGTGCTTCGCACGATGGTTGCACGCCGTGCAACGCGTGAGCCGCTGCAGCACATTATCGGCGATACAAGCTTCCGCGGGTTCATCATCAGGTGCGACCGCCGGGCGCTTATCCCGCGCCCGGAAACGGAATCGCTCGTAGATATGGCGGCCGACAGCCTCAAGGGCATCGAAAATCCGTTCATCGTCGAAATCGGCACGGGCACGGGCGCTATCTCGATTGCTTGCGCAAAAGAAATTGCAGGCGCCAAGGTGCTTGCGACGGACGTTTCCGAAGACGCACTTGCCTTGGCACGTACAAATGCAGAAGCGAACGGACTGGGTGGCGCGAACGCTGATGCAGATGCAGCAAACGCAAACGGAACCGCCTCTTCGACAGGCTCATTGCAGTTCGCACAGGGCGACTTGCTGGGCGCCGTGACCGCAGAAGTTCTTTCGAAAGTCGCGGGTGATGCCTCTGCAAAAATCGATTGCCTTATCGCAAACCTCCCCTACATTCCGGACGGAGAAAAGGATAAGCTCCAGCCGGAAGTCGCGAAGTACGATCCGGCGCTCGCCTTGTTCGGCGGTGCGGACGGTCTCGACCTTGTCCGTAAACTTTTGCAGCAGACGGAAGGCAGACTGAAGCCGGGAGCCTCTATTTTGCTTGAAATCGGGTCGGAACAGGGCGAAATGCTCAAGGCCGAAGCCGAGAAGTATCCGTGGTTGGAATTCACGGGTATTCATAAAGACTTCTGCAACAACGTACGGTTTGTGAGCTATAAAGCGAAGTAGCAGCTTTCAAAAAGTCATTCAAGACTGTACGGATCCTCGCAAGCGAGGATTACTGTTAAAAGAACGCATCGGTTATCTCCCGCGCGAGGATGACAGAGAGAAAAAGAGTCATTCTCCGTAGGAGAATCCATAACATTCTAGTCGTAATCTCTAAAACAAGGCCTCATACAAGTCTTTCCAATTCGGATTATTAGACTCTATGAGTTTCAGCTTTTCAGAACGATAAAAATGTTTTAACTCTTTTTCTCGTTCTATAGCACTCCTTATTGATGGAAATTCTTCAAAATATCCTAATTTATCGACACCGTATTTTTTTGTAAAACCATCATTCACTTTTTGTTTGTGTTCAAGGATTCTTCGCTTTAAATCGGAAGTGACTCCGATATACAAAGTACCTTTCCGATGACTAAATAAAATGTATGTATAGCCTTTCTTATCCATTATACCCCTCATTCTAATAAACGTATGGATCCTCCTTGCGGAGGATGACGGTGAGAGCATACGCAAGACGCTTTCGT
>CAMUYW010000034.1 GCA_947165045.1 uncultured Fibrobacter sp.
CCTTTTCAAAGAGATTACCGACGATCAAGATGTCGCGCTTGGCGCCATCAAAAAACACATTTTTTAGAACAATCTTTTTGTCCATTGCAATTTTCCCCTATTTTCGACAAGACCACACGAGTCTAACACAACCGCACGAGCCCTTCGCCTTCATTAAACTTAATCAGGCTCGTGCTCTCGCCGACACGACTCGTTAATACGAGTCGCTTACGGCTCACAACCTGATGTGCGCTTATCGATCTTCTAAAAGTTGTTTGACGTAACATGCATATTCCTTTAAGCTAGGATCTCTTGCCCCCATCAGCAAAATCGTATCACCAGGCTCTGCATATTCTAGCATTTTCTTGGCGCACTCGTTGCGGTCAGCAATGTAAATAGCCTCACAACCCTTGAGAATCAAGTCATCTGCAAGGTCACCTGCACTGATGTCTCGCGTAACGGTTCCGCCAGCGTAATAGATTTCGCTGAAGAACATCACATCGTTCTTGCGGTCAAAATCCATGTCCATCGGGCGGAGCGTCTTGGCGATAAAGTCCACCAAGTCCTTGCGCAAAAATCGCGTCGGACCAAAGCCATGCGGCTGGAACCAAGCAATCACGCGGCCATCGGTAAAGTCCTGAGCGCTCTTGATGCTTGCGGCAATTTTTGCCGGATTGTGAGCAAAGTCATCGACAAGCGTGATACCGTTGAATGTCCCGAGAATCTGGTGACGGCGGAACACGCCCGGGAAAGACGAAAGCGCATCGGCACATGTGTGGAGCGAAACGCCCGCGCGAAGTGCGGCGGCAGTGGCAGCCAAAGCATTTTCCATATTGTGCTTGCCCGGCAGCGGAATTTCGAACTTCACAAGTTCATTTTCATGACGCACGCGGAACTGGATATGCGTCCCGACCGCCCTGAAATCAATGCCCTGAACGCTCACATAGCTTTCGTAGCCAAAGTCAAATTCGCGACCGGCACTGAACTTTTTTGCAAGCGGATGCGCATCGTTCACAATCAAGATGTGTCCTGCGCTCAAAACGTTCTGGCTGAACTTGAGGAAAATTTGTTCGAGTTCAGAAATTTCTTTATGGTCTTTGTCGATGTTCAAGATGACGCCGATTTCTGGTTCGTAACGAACGAGCGTTCCATCGCTTTCATCGACTTCAGCAACAAGCCATTCTCCCTTACCGCTCACAGCGTTTCCAATTTTGCCTTGAGCCTGCAAGTTCACAAGTCCAGCGCCCGTCATCACGGAAGGCTGCAAACCAGCATATTCAAGAATATGGTAGACCATCGCCGTCACAGTCGATTTACCGCTCGTACCGCTAATTGCAATCGTTCGAGCTTCTTTGGAAATCTTCGCGAGCATTTCGCTGCGGTGCATCACGGGAATGCCAAGCTCTTTCGCACGCTTCAAATCTGGATTCGAATCTTCAATTGCGGTGCTCACCACCACGGCAGTCAAGCCTTCGACAACGCCGGAACCATCCTGCGCAAAGCACTTGATTCCGCATTCTTCGAGTTGCGACATCACAAGCGGCTTCTCGGCGTTACCACTGAGAAATTCGCCAAACTGACGGTCACTACCGCTAACGGCAACACCCTTGCCTACCAAATACTGCGCGATGGCACTCATGCCCACGCCAGCAACACCGATAAAGAAGTAAGAATTAGTCATTGGTTATTAGTTATTGGTCAATAGTCAATAGTTTTTAGTGGTTAGTAATCATTGCGTCATCCTCGAAGAGACAACTCTAAAAGCCGAGTGCCACAGCCGTGCATGCACGGATATGGTTGAGGCAAAGAGTTGGGCGAAGCCCATCCATACAGTACATCTTGCGAAATATGTATGGGTGGGGCTATGCCCCAACCTTAGCGGCTTGATTATAACCATGCTAGCATGGTTGCAATACAAGCCTTGCCAGGTTGTCTCGCGTAGCGAGGATGACTGTAATCCAGTTTACCAATCACTATTCAAGCAGTTCCGGGTCGATTGTGGGTTCGTAACCTGGTTCCACGAAATCTTCCGGGGCAATACCCTTGCGGCGAGCGGCCTTCATCTGCTTGATGAGCTTGCGTTCAGCAGCCACGGCACGGCGCTTCGCGGCGGTCTGGGCTTTTTCGGCAAGGCGTTCGGCACGGGTCTTGCGTACCTTCACAGGTGCAGCTTCATCCGGCGAAATGGCGAGCGGTTCATCGTAGTATTCATCAAATTCTTCGTCATCTTCTTCGAAGCGAATCTGAGCATCGAAATCGCGGAAGCCTTCATCTTCATCGTAAACCGGAGCGTTTGCCGGGCATTCCTTTTTCAAGAGCTTGAGCACCTTTGCAAACGGCTCTTCCATCGGAACCTTGAACGTCAGCTTCTTATTCGTGCGCGGATGAATGAGCTCGATTTTCACAGCCTGCAAAAGCTGCGCCGGAGCAATTTCAAGAACCTTTTCTGCAACCGGCTTCATCAACGGCGGCACGCGGTTCAAGCTTTCGTCGCGACCATCGTAAAGCGGGTCGCCCACAACCGGATGGCCCGTGTAGCGCGTATGCACACGGATCTGATGCGTACGTCCCGATTCCAACTGCAATTCCAAAAGCGTTGCGATTGCAAAGAACTGTTTTGCGGTGTAATGCGTACGGCTTTCCTTGCCACCCTTCACCACCGCCATCTTGAGGCGGTTCTTCGGATTGCGGCCAATCGGAGCGTCAATCGTTCCTTCGAGGTCACGCGGGCAGCCCCACACAAGCGCATTATAAGTGCGGTGAAGTGTTCTAGTTTCGAGCTGGTGCGCCAAATGTCTGTGCGCCGCATCGTTCTTCGCCACCACCATCAAACCCGGCGTGTCCTTATCCAAGCGATGCACAATACCCGGACGAAGCGGACCGTTCACCGTCGAAAGATTTTCCTTGAAGTGATACAAGAGTGCGGCTGCAAGCGTGCCCTTGCTGATACCATTACCCGGATGAACGACTAAGTTACGCGGCTTGTTGATGACCACGATATCATCATCTTCGTAAACAATATCAAGCGGAATGTTTTCGGGTTCGAGTGTCGAAGATTCTTTTTCAATCATCTTTTCGACGACAACCGTCATTCCCGTTTCGACGCGGAAGTTCTTGGAGACCGCACTACCGCCCACCTTGACTTCACCCGCGTCAATCAACTTTTGCACATCCGTGCGGGAAACATTTTCCATAACGCTCGCAAGGAACTTGTCGAGACGTTCACCATTCTTTTCTTCGTTTACGATATAATTCATATGAGGTTATGATTAGTGGTTGGTGGTTAGGTTTCAGGTATCAGGGTCAGGTAGTTAGATGATAAACAACGTCATTCTGGAGTGCGTAGCACGATAGAATCCATTAAATTTTTATAGACCCTATCGCGTTGCTCCAGGGTGACAATCAACTTTCGCGGTTCTCTTTCGCATTCTTCTCCGCTTCTTTTTCTTCCTTGATTTGCTTGTGCAATTTTTTCAGAATCACCGGCGACAAAATTACGAGCGCAACGCCAACGGTCACAAACGAATCCGCCACATTGAACGTCGGGAATCGCGTCATGATAAAATCTGGAAAATCGCAGTCGATAAAATCGACCACCATCTGCATGCGCATACGATCGATGAAGTTTCCGACAGCGCCACCAAGAATCATGATGACACCCAAACGACTCAAGTAATCGCGCTTGTCAATCGACTTGTAAAACCAAACAAGCGCCACTGCAGCCACAATTGAAATCAGCAAAAAGAACAGCCACGGAGGCAAGAACGGCATCAAATCTTGCGGACGGCTACTGAAAGCAGCCCCCTTATTGTACACAAGCTGGAACCGCACAAGTTCACCAATCACAGGAATCTTTTCGTACGTAAAATTTCCAGCTTCGTCCGTGAAACGCGCAACCGCCCACAGCTTGGTCAACTGGTCTGCAACAATGCTAAAAATAATCACCACCACATGAAACGGCCACTTATTATAAAACTTCATCTATAGTCCTTTTTTCGTTTACGTCACCCTCGATCTAGTCGAGGATCTTATCGAAATCGTTTAGATCCTCGCCTCCGCGAGGATGACACATTCATCATTGTCACCCTGGAGTGCAACGATAGGGTCCATTATTTTTTCATTTTTATTTTCTCATAACTTTGATCAATCCACTTATCCGAATAGAAGTGCATCGACGTTTCCTTCACGATTCGCTTTACCGTATCGCGTGTAATCTTTACCTTCTTATCCGACTTGAACACCGACACGCCATCGCCAATCAAGCGCAAGTTTTCCGCAGCCATAAACAGCGGCCACATGCAAAAGAGCCTCGTGCGCATCTTGATGTTCGGGATAAGTTTCGTATACGCAATCGAATCATCCAGATGGTGCCAAGCCTTCGCGACCAGTTCAGCAAGCACGGCCCCGCATTTTTCAGGATTCGCGCCGTCCTTGAACAAATCGCTCGAATGCGCAAATCCATGACGGCGGCAAATCTCTTCGGGGATAAAGCAAACGCGGCGCCCCGAATCTTCAACGCAGTCCTTCACGATATTCGTCACCTGCAACGCAAGTCCAAAACTCACATCGAGCTTCGAAAGTTCAGCCTCGCGTTCCTTGCTAATCAAGCACGTATCGGCAGAGAACAACTTCGTCAAAAGCTTACCGACAATGCCCGCCACGTAGTAGCAGTATTCGTCCAATTCATCAACCGATTCCAATGTGAACCAACCTGCCGAAAGCGCAGCTTCCTGACGGAGCGCAAACTTCGCCATGCCTCCGCACATTTCAATCACCACATCGCAAACCGGCTTCTTGTAAGATTCCGGAAGCGAATTCAATAACGGCACAACTACTTCAGACTTGACGCAAAGTTCCTTGTTCGGGTCATCGGCATTCATCCACGATTCCGGCAACGCATCCACGAACGTACGGATTTTCGCCGTTTCAAGTTTACCCGTCTTGAACACATCGGCAAACAGCGCAAGCACGCGATCCTTTTCGCTAGCCTTCATGTCCGGATCATCTTCGACCGTATCCGCAATGCGCAAATAAAGGTACGCAAGTAAAATACTGCGGTGCAACTTACCACGCAAAACTTGGATATTCAGCGCAAACGTACGCGAAACAAGCTGCAAGATATCCTCGGCATACTTCCATGCCGCCTTGCCTTCGAGAACCTTCTCGCCTACACCAAATGATTCAAATCGATTTGACATACTTACTATTCCTATTAGGCTCGGGCCCATGCAGTCCTCCTCCCATAGGGAGGATCCATACTGTTTTCAATTAATGTATGGATTCTCCTTTGGAGAATGACGAGCTGCAACTCCAGTCTAATCAATACACCTCGAACATTTCTGGAGGAACCTTCTTGGACGCAGCCATCGCCTTGACATACCTCCAAAAGACACCATGATTTTCAGCATTACGGAGCTTATGAGCAAAACTTAACCCAGCGCGATCCCGCACGTTTTCGTCCGACATCGCAATACCCTTGCGTTGGATATCGTAATTCACCCAGCGATATTCCAAATAAAAAGCCGACTGGAACAAGTCCGTAAGCTTCAATTCAGTCCTGCGCTTCATCAAATGCGCCACCCCAAAGAACAAAAGCAACGACAAAAATCCATAATAAGCATTTTTCCCAAGCCCAAACTTTTGCATAGACCACACAACCATTAACGCGGTCGCCGTCGAGGCCACGAGCGTAAAAAGCACATCGCAAAAGCGCAAAAAACTCACGCGAGCAGGGTGTTTAACATAACCATTATAAACGTAAGCCCATTTTTCGCCCCGATTCAGCTGTTTTTTCATAAAAACGGTATACGAGACATTCCTAAACCAAAAATGGAGCCCAACCCAAAGAAGTACAGGAGCCCAAAAACAATAATCCACAAGAGTATTCAATTCCATCGTAGCAAAAAATAGAAATTTTGCAAAATTTCAAGACATAGCGTACACCAGCGAAGCCCAAAACAATTACGTTAATTTTAGTTTACAATCACGTAAGAAAATTTTTAGGTTTATTTCTAAATCAATCTATCAACATCCCGGAGAATTAGCTAAATTATTACGCCTAGTTGTTGATAAATTCGAACTACCGGATGAGGATTGAAGAATGCAGGTTGAATGGGAAAGATGCTTGAACTACCTCCATGGAATGCTGTCGGATACGGTATTCAAGACATATTTTGCACAGACCAAGCTTGTAAGCCAGACTCCAGGACACGCCGTTATCGCAGTGCCCCCCGGACTTGATGTCAAAGTCTATTCCGCTTACAAGGACCTGATTCGCCTCGCATGGAAGGACGTTTCTCACGACGAAGCTCCGGTGGAATTCGAGTTCCAGCCGCAAGACGTGTACCAACCGCAAGCAAGCACTTCCGAAAATTCTTTCCGCGAATTTATCAAGCCGAGCGTTCCGCTTTCTGGCAGTTTCCGTTTTGAAAATTTTGTGCCCGGCGACAAAGCACAGCTCGCATTCAACGCCGCTCTCGCCGTCGCCAGGAATCCGGATGGAACGCAATATAACCCGCTATTTATTTACGGTTCGTCAGGCCTTGGAAAAACGCACTTGCTCCAATCTATCGGGAACTACATTCTCGAAGAAGATCCGACCAAGCGTGTCATTTACCTCACGTCCGAAGACTTCTCGCAGCAGTACATGAAGTGCCTGCAGGAAAAGCGCATCACGGAAATGTCGGACTTCTACCGCAACGAAGTGGATATTCTCCTCATCGATGACATTCAGAACTGGACTGGCAAGTACGAAACGCAAAACGAATTTTTCTTGATTTTCAACGCACTCCATCAGGCAGGCAAGCAAATCGTGCTCACCTCCGATGCACCCGCCGCCGAAGTCAAGAACCTCTCCGACCGCCTCGTGAGCCGTTTCTCCTGGGGCTTAACCGTTGACATCCAGCCGCCTGACGTCGAAACGCGCGAAGCCATTCTCCACAAGAAGGCCGAAGAACGCCACCTCGAAATCAGTGACGAAGTCATCCGTTATCTTGCTGAAAATATTGCAAGCAACGTGCGCTGCCTCGAAAGCGCAATCATCAAGCTCACGCTCCAGTCGAGCCTCATGAGCCACGACATCGACATGAACATTGCACAAAAAGTTGTCACTGAAATCGCCCCGACGCTCCGCCGCCGCGTAAGCCTTGACGCCGTGCTCCATGCCGTATCGCAGCATTACGAAGTCCCCGAGACCAAGCTTATCGAACCGGGCCGCGGCACCAAGGAAATCTCCAAGGCACGCCAAGTCGCCATGTTCCTCATGCGCGAGCTCTCCCCCATCAGCTTGCAGAGCATCGGCTCCCGCTTTGGCGGCAAGGATCACTCCACCGTCGTTCACGCCATCAAGAGCGTGAAGAAAGAAATGGAAACCGATCCTAGCTTTGCACGCCTTATCGAAAGCTTGAAGAACACCATCCACGATTAGGATCCAGAATGTAAAAGCGAGGGTGCAGTGCGGCATTTTATAGCATTCGTTTTCTGCGCCCTGTTTTATATCGCTTGCAGCGAGCCTAATCCGGCGTTTGTCGCTGAATACACCGAAGCCGCAAAACAGGAATCCGGAGTCCACACCACCATTTTGGGCGATAGCACAGGTCGTCTCACATCTACCGACCTGTATCTAGATTATCCCGCGAATTCATTCCTGACCGAATTCGAAATTGGCGATATCGTGAACGTCGCCATCGTCGGTTACGACACGCTTGAAATGCCAGTTGTAGAATCCGCCTACGATGTTCCCATTGCAGGCTTTTCGCTTTTAGCAAGAGGCGGTTATGAGCATCTGATTTTAACAATCCATTACGGCGAACTGGCGGACATCCTCAAAATCACCGACGTAAAGACGCCTATCGAAGTTAACATCACTTTAAAAGAGAAAGGCGCTTATCTGCAAGGCATTGAAATCATGCGCAATGTACAATACATGACAGCCTACGCAGAAAGTTATCCCAATCTTTCGATTGAAGAATTCGCAAACTTCAGAGAAGTGCGCACCACAAGCATCGGCAAAAATAAGCTCTACCGTTCTTCAAGCCCCATCGACCTTAGCCTCGGGCGCAATCTCTATGCCGATTCCCTCGCGCAAGAAGCCGGGGTCGCCACATTCATCAACCTGACCGACACTGAAGATTACGCCCAAACATACAAGAATTTTGAAAATTCCTATTACTCAACGCAAAACGCTATCTTTTTATCGATGCCTGTTGAATTTTTTTCCGCGCCATTCAAGGAAGGGCTTGTCAAAGGCTTCCGCTACATGACCACGCACAAAGCGCCCTATTTGGTACACTGCACCTACGGCATGGACCGCACCGGTTTCACAATCGCCGTACTAGAAGCACTGATGGGCGCAACTCCCGAAGAAATCCAGACGGACTACGCAAAGACATTTAGCAACTACTTCACCGTTCGCGATGGCAAGCAAGTTGCATTGAATGAGCAACAGGTAAATTTTTACAAGGACGTTGTTCTGAGAAATCTGCGGGCAGTCTACCATGCCGAAGGCATCAACATCCTCGACACCGACAATGCGGACTGGGCTACAGCGACAGAACAATACCTGCAAAAACTCGGCATGACCGCGGAAGAAATTTCTGCGTTGAAAGAAAAGCTTAAGTAAAGAAAAGCCCCGTAACAACGGAGCATAAAATGACGAGAGAACGGGTTCCTGGATATGAAGCTCTTAGTCTTTGATGCAACGAACGGAAAGGCCTAGCCTCTTTTCACCAGCTCGTTCCAAAAGTAGCGTTCCACCTGGATAAAAAATTAACATTGTTGCCGCCCACCCATTGCTTTCCGTAGAAGTCCAAAAATAAGCTTGTTTACCGATATGGCCATGACGACCATAAAAACTTCGAAGGCCCGCAGGCAACGCAGAGAATCCTGTTGAATTCGTCACCTCCTTTTCATTCCATTCTCCTTTGACCATCAGCGGAAAGCCTGCATCCCTCCAATCAGGAACGCCAACATTTGAACGACCATAAGGCGCAACTCTTTTGAGAAGAACCGTGAACTCATCTTCGCTTGGGAGATGCCAGCCCTCTGGACAAATTCCGCGAATGCGCCCAGAACTTTCGCAATAATGCCGATAGCCACAGCTCTTTCCATCCGTGGAATACTCCCCGATAGAATCCATTGCACTAGACCACATATAAAGCCGGCCATATTTCGTGCAGTTCGAATCCTTTCCAGCATAGCAAGAAGTCCGCGGATAGAGTGGCGACAATGGACTTAATCGACTAGAATCAGAAGCTGGCATGAAATTCAAATTCTCAGCCATCCAAGTCTGCTCGCCAATGACAACGGTCTTGTACACATGTCCATCGCGAGAATCCACCAATTCGCCATATTCGACATCGCTTGAACAACCGCTTACAACAAGCAGCGATGATATAAACACAAACAAAAAAATCAATCGTCTCTTTAGCATTTTCAAATAAGATACAAATAAATACCAGTTCAAATACAACACAAATTCATAAAACAAAAAGTCCACCGTATTTGTTTACGGCAGACTTTTTTACAAATGTGAGCAATGCTCCCACGATGTCATTCCCGATTTAGTCGGGAATCTCCCGTGAGTCGCAGGGACTCATTACAAGCTGTGAGCCGTAGGCGACTACAAGCAATGAGCTCTAAGGTCGTCGTCGCTCAGAGTGCTGAGGTATGCAGGCGGCACATCGAGAACGGTCTTGCAACCAACCTGGCCGTTAGCCTTCATACGGAGAGCAGCGCGGGCATAAGCCACGAGAACGCTCGTCGTAAATTCCGGATTGGAATCGAGCTTGAGGCTGTATTCGATCACGTGAGTGTGTTCCTTGTTCATGCCAGTCTTGCCGGTACGAATCACGAAACCACCGTGAGCGAGGCCGCTGTGGTTCTTGTTGAATTCTTCTTCGCTGATGAAGTTGACGGTCGTGTCGTATTCATCGAAGTAGTTCGGCATCGTCTTGATGGCGTTTTCGATGTATGCCTTGTCAGCACCTTCTTCTGCAACAACGTAAACGAGACGAGTGTGCTTCTGACGGGTGGTGAGTTCCGGCATGGAACCGCTACGGACAGCTTCGAGAGCTGCTTCGACCGGGCAGGTGTACTGCTTGGCATTCTTCACGCCCTTGATGCGGCGGACTGCGTCACTGTGGCCCTGGGAAACGCCCTTGCCCCAGAACGTGTAGTCCTTGCCTTCCGGAAGGATGGACTGAGCGTACACGCGGTTCAAGCTGAACATACCCGGGTCCCAACCGACAGAGATCATAGCAATCTTGTTTGCGCCCTTGGCAGCAGCGTCAACAGCAGCGAAGTGCTGCGGAATCTTGGCGTGCGTGTCGAAGGAGTCGATCACGTTGAACATGGAAGCATACTTCGGGGTAAGCACCGGCAGGTCCGTAGCAGAGCCACCGCAAATGATGAGCACGTCAACCTTGTCCTTCCAGGCTTCCATTTCGGAGACGTTCAACACCGGAACGCCAGCAGTCTGGATCTTCACCGTCGACGGATCGCGACGAGTGAAAACAGCGACGAGTTCCATATCCGGAGCCTGCTTCACGGCGCATTCTACACCGCGACCGAGGTTACCATAACCGAGAATAGCAATCTTTGCCATAACAATGTCCTTGTTAAAAATTTTTGCGGATTAATTATAGAAAAAACGCACCCGTTTGAACGAGTGCGTCTTTTGCACTTTCACTTATGCACCGCAAAATCGCGGCAACATATTAGTCAAGCGTGTGGACCAAGAGACCGTCGCGGAGCTTCGGTTCAAACCAAGTGCTCTTCGGCGGCATGATTTCGCCAGCATCGGCAATGCTCATGAGCTGGTCGAGAGTCGTCGGATACATAGCAAATGCGCAAGCGCATTCACCGCTATCGACGCGCTTTACAAGTTCGCCCAAACCACGGATGCCACCGACAAAGTCAATACGCTTGGAGGTACGCGGATCGTCAATATCGAAGAGCGGCTTCAAGACGAGCTTCTGGAGGAGAGCCACATCGAGGCTATCGACCGGGCCCAAGTTCTTGAGGAACTTGTCCTTGAACGTGCAAGCATACCACTTGCCGCCCATGTAGAAGTTCACCTGGTTCTGCTTAGCCGGGCTCTGCATCTTGTCGAGTTCAGCAATGTCGAACACTTGCTTCAATTCTTCCATGAGCTGTTCCGGAGTACGGCCGTTCAAATCCTTGAGCACGCGGTTGTAATCAAGAATCTTGAGCTGAGTGCTCGGGAAGAGGATAGCGAGATAACGGTTGTATTCTTCGTTGCCCGTGTTCTTCGGGTTCTGTTCAGCGCGGTAGCTGGCAGCGCGAGCACCAGCGGCACTGCGATGGTGACCGTCAGCAATGTAGCTTACCGGCACAGATTCAAAAGACTTGCGGATAGCTTCGATTTCAGCATCGTCATCGATGACCCAAACCGTGTGGCCAAAGCCGTCGCCCTTGCTCACGAAGTCGTAAACAGGCTTGCGCTTGGTCACAGCACCAAACACATCAAACTGGCCCTGGTCGCGGTAAGTGAGGAACACCGGACCCGTGTTAGCATTCGTAGCAAGCACATGGCGCAAACGGTCTTCTTCCTTGTCAGCGCGAGTGAGTTCGTGCTTCTTGATGGTGCCGTTGAAATAGTCAGCAGCCGGAACGCAGCAAACAAGACCATACTGTTCGCGACCGTTCATGGTCTGGCGATAAACATAAAGGCAGGGCTTCTGGTCGAAGGCGATAACACCGTCTTCAATCATCTTGTCGAGGTTCTCTCGAGCATGAGCATAAACCTTCGGATCGTAAGCATCAACAGAATCCGGGAGTTCAAGTTCGGCACGAGTCACGCGCAAATAAGAGTGCGGCAAGCCCTCAGCCATAGCCTTAGCTTCGGCGCGATTCATCACGTCGTAAGGGAGCGCAGAGATTGTCTCAGCTTCAGCCGGATTGACCGGGCGCAAAGCCTTGAACGGATAGATGTGCATCATAGGTTTCTTTCCTTTGTGTGCTTCTTTGATTAAAACTTCATCTTCGGCAATCAAGTTATGGATATAACCAGTCTTTGCCTCAATCCATTTTTTCTTTCTGTAACTTACAACGAAATAAGCTAGAAAAAAGAAGATGGCTCCGCCGATCGCAGCGACAATAGTAATGCCAATCATGAACGCTAACAGGTGGTCTGCGGCGTCATTCCACAAATGACCGATAACGGTTGTGAAATTTTTGAACGAAAGCCCCTGGAATTCTTCAAGAAAATCAAACTTAATCGCCTCGGGATGGACAATCTTACACCCGAGCATATAACCCGACGGGTAGAAAAAACCAAACTGGGTCAGCGGGTTAGCGACAAACGACGAAACAATACCCGGTACTTTCGGAAGTCTAAAGAGCGCGCAGAAAGCAACCGTCAAAATAATCGCAACACCAATAGTGGGCCAAATGCCAATAAACACCCCTGCTGCAACCGACCACGCTACACGCATCGCATCTTGGCGACGCGGAAACATTCTGTTATAGTAGATGCGGCTCAATCGTTTGTACTTGGATTCTGTCGTCCTCTTTCTTTTTACCATATCACCTCTTAAATAACCGAGCCAAAGATAGTAAATTACAAAATTAAACCAAAGTGATAAAAGTTACAAGTCACGAGTTCTAAGGCGGATTCACCGCAGTAGGCAGTTGGCTGTAGGCAGAGCTTAGTTGGCAGTAGGCAGTGTCATCCTCGCATAGCGAGGATCCATAATGTTCTTAATACAAGACTTATGGATGGGGCTACGCCCCAACCTTAGCGGCTCGGTTATAGCCATGCAGTCATCCTCCCTTTGGGAGGAACCATACGTTTCTCAATCACAGTGTATGGATTCTCCTTGCGGAGAATGACAAGCTGCAACACTCGCCTTGTAAGGTTGTCTCCTTCGGAGGATGACGTCTAAGTTCTAAGCTCTAAGTTCTAACACCTTACCATTAAATTTTTAAATTATGGTCTATGAAACACTTGATTTCGAAAGAAGGCTTTGAAAAATTCAAGGCAGAATGGGAACAACTCAAATACGTTGAACGACCTGCAATGATTAACCAGGTCCAAGCCGCCGCTGCTGAAGGTGACCGCAGCGAGAACGCCGCCTACACGTATGGGCGCATGCGAGTTCGCGAAATTGACCGCCGTTTGCGCGAACTCGACCGCATTTTAGACGGAGCTCAGATTGTCGAAAATGCAGCAACGAAGGACGGTTCAATCCGCTTTGGAGCAACCGTAAAGATGCTCGACAAGAAGACCAAGCGCGAAAAGGTCTACAGCATCGTCGGCGACAAGGAAATCGACCCGCTCCAGGGCCGCATCAGCATGAAGTCTCCCATTGGCGAAGCGCTACAAGGCAAAAAAGCCGGCGACACCGTCGAAGTTCAAGCCCCCCGCGGAAAAATAACGTACGAGATTCTGGAAGTAACGTATGGATAATGTGAAATGTGAGATGTGTAATGAATAATTTCACTCTTCACATTCCACACTTCATATTTCACATCGCACCGAAGGTGCATACCATGTTCATCGACACGCATTGCCACATTGATTCTTACGAGCGCCACGCAGGCGAGTCCTTCGATGCGCTCCTCGCCCGCTTCGAGAACGCCAGCTTTGCCGACAGCCTCAGTTCCGCCAAAGAAAAAGCGGCAGCATCAAAAATCGAGCGCCCCGAAGCATTCATCCATGTAGCATGCGACCCAGCGGACTTCGAAGCAGCTCGCGCATTAAGCGAAAAGTACCCGTTCGTCTACACCGCTTACGGCATCCATCCCGAATACGTCGAAACAGAAACCGCCGAAGACGAAGAGCGCACGATGGAATTCTTAAAGCACCCCAAGTGCGTTGCCTGCGGAGAATTCGGACTCGACTACCATTACGGAGCCGAAACAAAAGATGCACAAGTCAAGCTTTTCGAGCGCCATTTGCAACTCGGCATCGACAGCGGAAAGCCGCTCGTATTGCATCTCCGCGAAGCCGACGAAGACGCCCTCGCCGTACTCCGCACCGCGAGCCTCCATGGTCGCAACATCCACATTCATTGTTTCACCGGCACGCCCGAATTTGTCGAACAGCTCCTCGCCCTTGATGCCAACATTTTCGTCGGCTTTACAGGAATCGTAACGTTCAACAACGCACAGAACGTGCGCGATGCCGCCGCAATCGTTCCGCTCACACAATTGCTCTTGGAGACCGACGCCCCTTACATGGCGCCCGTCCCCTTCCGCGGCAAGCCCAGCCACTCCGGCTACATTCCATTTATCGCAGACAAACTCGCCGAAATAAAAAACGTGACGGTAGAAGAAATCTACCATCACTGTCGTGAAAATACAAGAAAGTGCTATGGCATTTAAAAGACAGAACGCCAAGCATCGTCATTCCCGCGTAGGCGGGACAACCTTAAAAGGCGAGAGTTGCAGCCATACTTGTATGGATATAACCGAGCCGTCAAGGTTGGGCGTAGCCCAATCTATATTTTTTTGTCTTTATAGATCCTCACCTTCGTGAGGATGACGAGTTTCACTTAGAAATTACGCTTTAACGTTATTCATTACAGTTTCCGTTTCAAACGTAGATCCTTGAACTGGCGCATTGTAATGTTCCTTCATAAACTCTAGCGCCTTTTCTGTATTGAGCGGCCTGCTAAAGTAGAATCCCTGGATTAAGTGGCAACCTTCACGATATAGGAAGTCTAACTGTTCCTTGGTTTCGACACCTTCGGCAATCAAATCCAAGTTCAAAGACTTAGCAATGCCTATAACCATTCGTGCGAACGATGCATCTTCTTCATTGTCAGCCACATGGTCTACAAAATACTTGTCCATCTTGAGCGTATGCACCGGATAGCGCTTCAAGTACGAGAGCGAGCTATAACCCGTGCCAAAATCATCAATCGAAATCTGAATACCCATATTCGAAAGCGCACGCATAATTTCAATCGTCTTATCCGCTTCGCACATAGCCGTATATTCGGTGATTTCAAGTTTCAAGTTGCGCGGATTCAAATTCGTCTCGGTCAACACACGACGCACATCATCCACCATTGAATCCATCGAGAATTGCTTTGCCGAGAAGTTTACGGCAACCTGAATATCCTTATAGCCCATGTCCACCCATTGCTTGGTCTGGCGGCAAGCCATTCGCAAAATGAGCGCGCCCATTGGCACAATAAGACCCGTTTCTTCGGCAATCGGAATAAATTCTGCGGGTGAAATAATACCACGTTCTGACTGATTCCAACGCACAAGCGCTTCAAAACCCACAATTTTATTATTGGCCTGAATATCGACAATCGGTTGGTACATGAGAACAAATTCTTGAGCCTGAATCGCTCTACGGATTTCGAATTCTAGCTTATAAAGCTTCATTGCTTTTTCGCGAATACCACCACTAAAGAACTGAATACCACCATGATTGATACCCTTCTTCATATCGCGAAGGCTTGCATTTGCATTAGCAAGAATATCTTCAACGCAATCCACATCTTGATTTACAACGATGGACATGGAAACGCTAATATAAAGATCCTTGCCTTCCAAAGAAATTGGAGATTTTACTTTGTTATGAATATTACGAACAAGAGGAATCAAATCATCGTTCGGGTCACGGCTCTGGATATTGTGCAAAATAACAGCAAAAACGTCCGGTCCAATACGAGCAACGCAATCATCTGGGCGAGCAATCGTTTTCAAGCGGTCTGCAATCGTACGCAAAACATTATCGCCTATATTAATCGAATACGAAGCATTGATGGCACCAAAACTGTCAATATCCAATAGAGCTACCGCAAAAACATAATCTGGACGCTTTGCCGCAATATCGACATCGGTTTTCAATTTTTCAAGGAAATATTTGCGATTATAAACACCCGTAAGAGCATCTTGATAAACATAATTGTAACGTTCACGTTCTGTGGACTTAGTATCATTCAATTCTGTCAGAGATCCAATCACGCGGATGGGGCGACCTAAATCACTGCACTGAACACGGCCGCTAATCACAAGTTTTGCATTTTTCTTGGAAACATCAAGCAATGTCAATTGGCAAGAGAAGGTTCCAGAATTTTGCAAAGCGGAATTCAACTGTTCGCGGAAATTATTCCAATCGCTTTCAATGACATTTTTCTTCAACGGTTCAAAGGAATCTTCAAGGCTAGAACCTTCAGTAGCAAGCAACTTGGCAATGCGATTAGACCAATAAACTTTCCCCGAAGCCACATCAAAAGTCCAAAAACCATTTGACGACACATCAATCATCATCTGGAACATTTCATCTTTCTCAAGAAGGTCTTTTTTCAAATCACGAATAGGTTCAACAACCTTCGGTTCCGGGATTTCAACGTCATTACGAAGTTTCTGACTATTATCAACCGGGAACTTATAAAACAAGGCCACATACGCCAAGAAAACAATCGACAAGAAATACGGTATAAAATTATACGCGTGCTCCGAAAAATTCAGAATATCCGGGATGGATTCTGCAAACAGAAAACACGCTAAAAGGAGCGCAAAGCGCAACACCACATGTTCATCAAATAATCTCATGACAACCCAATCTTTTTGTACACCTAAAATAAGTCGAATATTTCAAAATGGAACCCAATGAAAGATTTTAGTAACAATTTGTTTACTCCAACTTCAAGTATTCCAATTTGGAATAGGCATTGCGTTAACTAACAAGGACACTTTTTACGTTAAAAACGCAAGTGTCCCCTATTTCTATAATCGAATATAACATAAAAAAGTCAGAAAGTAAAAAAAAATTTAAAGCGGGACAAAAAGTAACGTAAACATCCATTTACCAGCAAAGATCAACCTCGAATTTTACAGAAAGCACTCCAAATGCAGAAAGGTGCAAGTTCTTTGACTCGCACCTTTCGCTGTTAAAGCACTGGAGACAATAAATATCTACGCGAATTAATCCGCTGACTTTTCAGCCGCCTCTTGTGCAGCTTTTTTTGCAGCCTTCTCTGCTTTTTCGGCAGCGTGTTCAAGGCGAGCGGGCTTGCCAGCCAAATTGCGCAAGAGGCCGAAGAGCGCCGAGAGCTCATTACGAGTCGGGTGCAAGCGCTGCAAAAGCGTATTGAGGAAACTATCGCGCCATGCCTGGTCGTGATATTGGCCGGTCAAATAGCGATCGAGGAACTTTTTAAAACCGTCAATCTGCTGAATGGTTGCTGGGCCCGTTTCGGCAACGCCTCGCGTTGTGCGCTTCGCGCGGCCCTCGCCGTTTGCGAGAGCCCCGGAACGGCAAAGCTCGTACAAGCTAATCGAAACAGCTTGGCCAAGATTCAAGCTCATGAGTCCCGGTACAGGAATTTCGCATTGATACGTGCAAGCGTTCACTTCTTCGAGCGCAAGCCCGCAAGATTCACGACCGAACACAAGCGCAATCGTTCCATCTTCGGGGAGCATGTCGGACAGGTTCTGCACCATCGTATGCTTGATGGAACTTGCAAAAATGCGACGACTGTAAGCAACCGCACAAGAGCAGTCGCCTATGGCATCTTCGAACTTGTGGACGATTTTTGCGTTATCCAGAATGTCATGGCTATTGGCGGCAGTATGGTAAGATTTGTCCATCACCTTGTCGCGCTTCGGATAGACAATATAAAGCTCAGGCAACGCATAGCAATGCATGGCACGAGCGACAAACCCCACATTGTGCGGGTGTTCCGGTTCAACTAAAACAACTCTGAATTTACGCATTTTAAACTTTCCACTTAAATCCTTTTCCGCGGATTTCGTTTTCGATGGTTTCGCCTTCGGCAATTTCAGCACCAGCATATATGACGGAATGCTTGATATTCACGCCGGCAGGCAATACAACGCCCGATTCGACAATAGCTTCATCGCGACTACGGCCAAGCTCTTGCAAGCGGGCATCGACAGCAGCCATCAAGCCCTCGGGCGACCCCATATCAATCCACGTTGCATGCAGCTGGCTCGTATCGACAAACGGCGCACGACCCGCAGCAATTTCCTGCTTCCAAAATTCACGGATATCAAATTCACCTTCGCGGATTCGCGAAAGCGCTTCATCGCTATACCAAGAAATTCCAGAGAATGTTGCCGCAGAGCCGATATCGGAACCAAAGCGACCAGCAACACCCGCCAGAAAACCTTCGGCATCAACGCGGAACGTATTGACCTTCGGAAAGTCGACCGCCAAGAGTGCGACCTCGCCACGATTTGATCCATCGGCCTTCCCCGCCTCATACGCAGCACACGCATTTGCAACAAACTTTTTCAAGTCAAAATTGCAATACGCATCGCCGTTCATAATCAAAAGACCACCGCGATACCCCGCCGCATAAATTCGGCGCAAGGGCCCTGCGGTCCCTAAAATTTCAGGCGTTTCGACCCAGACTTTTTCAAAGCCAAGGCGTTCACCTTCGCGCACAATCTGCTCTGCGAGATGATGAGCATTGGCATGCAGTCGAACATTTCCGATAGCACGAGCCTTACGGGCCTGCAAATCCAAGATGGATGCATCCACCACGGGAACAAGCGGCTTCGGGATCTCATTCGTAAGCGGGCGAAGTCTTGTCCCAAGCCCCGCCGCCAAAATCAATACGTTCAGCAAATTTACACCATTGCCGCGCTAAAGCTTGCGTTGCAGATAAGCGTTTCACCCTGCCAGATTTCGCCAGTGTACTTGTAGATGCCATGGCGAGCCATCACAAGCGTAGCCTTAAGGGTCAAGTCCTGCGGCGGAATCACCGGAGCACGGAAGCGGCAGTTTTCGACACCCATGAAAGCCGGGCGCTTGCCTTCGACATCAGCCTTCTTCGCAATCATGGTCAAGAGCGTTGCGGCCTGAGCCATGGATTCAATCTGAATCACGCCCGGGAGCACCGGATTGTTCGGGAAGTGACCATCAAAGAACTTTTCCTTTCCAGTCACATGCCACACGGCAACGATAGACGGCTGATCACCTTCGGTGATTTCCTGAATTTCGTCTACGAAAGCAAACGGAGCCTTCTGAGGGAGGAGAGCATGGACTTGTTCTTCGTTATAAAGCATAAGGCAACACCTTTTCTAAGATTGTTCTGTGGCTTAAATGACCACCGTTAATGATTTCCAGACGAACTTTCGGAAGTTTAGGCTTAATAAAGCAAAGATCTCCCAACAGGTCGAGGATTTTATGACGAGCGGGTTCATCGGCAACTCTGAACGAGGCTTTCGCCGCAGAATCATCGAGCAGCAACCCACAGGATTCATCCACCCCACCAAGCAAACCAGCTTTGCGGGCTTCGTCAAATTCGTTTTTCAAAATGAAAGTTCTCGCGGCAAAGACATTGTATAAATGTTCAGCCGAATAAATCGAAACGCTAGCCGACGATGTAAAATTGCACACGCCATCGTTGCGCTCTAAAACGTATTCCACCTCAAAAGCTTCACTCGGAGTAATCCTCACGAAGCCATAGGGCTTAGAATCGTTGCGATCCGTGCGGAACAAATCCCATTCCGCATGAACCGGAGCATCGTAAAATGCAAGTTCTTCGGGAACACCCACATTCCGGCGAAGCGTCAAAAAGAACGGGAGCGCACTACCGTCCATCAGCGGGACCTCTGCAATTCCATTTTCATTGCATGGGACATCGACAATAAAACTGCGCGATGGCCACATCAAAAAAACTGGGGCAAGATGTTCAGGAGAAGCAAGCATTAAAGCATGAGTTCCTTCGCAAGACTCATAGATTGCAGTTCGGGCAACGCTGAATTTCAAATCCGAAAAGCACTTTGCGCAGTCGGTACTGTAAAAACGACTGCCGCCCACACGCCATTCAACGCGAGGCTCCAGTTGCGGGTTACGCTCCTCAACTTCGATTTTCACGCTTGCCTTGCTATAGGACAGAGACGCAGAGCTAAATTCACTCTTTTGCGAAAATTTACGAGAATCTTTCTTCATTTAAGTAACGTGAATTTATAAAAATAAAGGCGATCCCGGCACAGAGGCCGGGATGACAGCGTTCATTTAAAGCCTTACTTCTTGCCCATGAGACGGAGTTTCACGACAGAGCGGCGCCAGACGTCTATTTCTTCGGCCGGATAACCGGCATAAACCTTGCCGGCCTTGAGGCTCTTGGTAACACCCGCTTTGGCAGCCACTTTCACGCCCTTGCCAATCGTCAAATGCCCGGCCGACTGCACGCCACCTGCAAATTCCACATCGTCTTCCATCACGACAGAACCCGCGACACCGGACTGCGATGCCATCATGATATTGTTCCCGAGGCGGCAGTTATGCGCCACTTGTACGAACGTATCAAAATGGCAATCGTCGCCAATCACGGTTGGCGAAATAAAGCCAGCAGCAACAACATCGTTTGCACTAAAGCTACAGCGGTTCCCGATGCGAACACCAGCCAAATGCGGCACCATACGTCGCTTACCTTCGTACTCGTAAAAGCCGAAACCTCGCGGTCCAATTACTGAACCAGCCTGGAACACGCAATCTTCACCAATCGTCACGCGTGGATAAACGGTCACGTTCGCTTCCAGAATGCAACCAGCACCAATCGAAGCACCTCGCATCACAACGCAATTCGGACCAATCACGGCATTGTCGCCCACCACGCCTTCAACGACAGCAGACGCATGCACCTGCGCAGAAGGCGCAATCTTCGTCGGTTCAAACGATTCGCGACGTTCAACAAACTCTCGCATGAACGTCACCATCGCATGGTACGGATGATCAACAGGGCACACAAAATGCACATTCGGCAAAAGTTCCGTGCGACCATCCACCACAAATTTTCCGAACATAATCGGGACAAAAAGGAGTCCCGACGTTACACCAGCAAAAGCACCAGCACTTACTCCGCCTGCATTCCCGGCAAGGCCCGTTTCAGTTTTAGCATCCCCCGTCCAAAACGAGACATCATGCGCCCCTGCCTGATCCAGCGAAGAAAATCCAGACAGTTCAAAATTCAAAGAGCCCTCATCCGAAGGCTTCTTTAAATTCATTTTTTCAAGAACTTCCGATAGCGTTACCGAAAGCATTATTCCTCCAGAGAAAGCATTCGCACTTGAGTTGCAAACTCAATCGAAACGCGATTGCCCACTTTACCGCTCAAGTCTTCACCATCAAGCTGAATAAATTCGTTATCAGCAAGATCAAGTTTCAAAGAACGAACTTTGTGCGACTTGAGCAAATACTTTTTCAGCAAGAACCCCAAAACAGGAACTCCGCCCATCGCAATTGCCAGCAAGAAATTGAGCATATTCGGCACACAAACTACTTCCAAATAGCCATCCGACATATTGGACTTGAAGAACGGATTTGCGCCACTAGCAAAGCTCGGGATATTTCCGATAATAACGGTCTTGTGGCCCATCAAGTCAATATTTTCAACAAATTCAGAATCACGAGTGACCATAGAAATTCGACCACTCTTCAAATAATACGCTCTATCAGCAAAGAAGCGCTTGACGTAATGAAGTTTATTTGCAATGACTGAATTTGAAGAAATCACACCAGTCACACGATCATGGTTGAAATCATGCGCGATACGAGCATCAATGCCCGCCGAAAAATAATTCGCAAGCGCGTACTTGCCGTTCACCATCCAAATATCAAACGGTCTGGACTTAGCCATCAAAAGCCTGCGCACAAGGTACAAAAGACCTTTATCAACAAACGGCTTATACAACCCCAACACGCGAGCAAGATCATTCCCAGTACCTAGTGGGATAAGTCCAATCTGCACACGACTCGCATGTTCCGAAGAAAGCAAAATCGAAAAAACAGCTGAAACCGTTCCATCTCCGCCCACAGCCACAATAGTTTCCGTCGAAGAAAGCGCATCGAGGACCTGTTTTTCTAAACCATCCTTGCTTGTAAATTCAGCTTTCCATTCGTCGGATTTAAAATCCATGGACTCCATAATTTCAGGAAGAAATTTATGGATAACCTTGCCTTGTCCACCTCCACTCACCGGATTAATCAGGAAAAAGAACTTATACATCTTTTAAAAGTTCATCCTTTGCGTCCAAGTAGTGTTCTACGCCAATCTTTACATTCTTGAGTTCGTCTGTTGTAAGAGACCTAACAACATGTGCCGGAGCGCCCATCACGAGAGATCCTTCTGGAAATTCCTTACCATGCGTTACAAGAGCCCCAGCCCCAACAATACAATTCTTTTTGATATGAGCTCCATCCATGATAATCGCGCCCATGCCAACGAGAACATTATCCTCGATTACACAGCCGTGAAGCACGGCACCATGACCTACAGTCACCTCGTCACCAATGCTTACGCCAACCCCAGTAGACACATGTACAGAGACATTGTCTTGAATGTTGGTGCGTTTACCAATTTTGATTTCAGCAAGGTCTGCACGAATGACTGCATTATAAAACACCGACGAGTCGTCGCCGATACTAACCTCGCCCACCAGGCATGCTCCTTCGGCCAAGAAGACCCTTTCGCCAACTTGGGGAATTTTGCCTTTATACTTAATCAAAGAACCCATATTTTTAATTTATAAAATTACTTGCACATAAAATACGCTATTCCATTAAAAAAAGGGTTTGTTTCGGTTAATAAAAAAATGACAATTCGTCAATAAGTTCTATCTTATTGACTATGAACGAAATACAAATGACAGATATCGAAAAAATTTTCGAAGCACAAGGTCTAAATCGCTGGAAAATAGCCCAGACAACAGCCAAGGAGCGCATAAAAAAACTGAAAAAGCTCCGTACGGCCGTCATACAAAGGCAAAATGAATTTTATGATGCGGTTTGGAAGGACTTTCACAAGCCCCAATTTGAAGCATGGCTAAGCGAAATTTTCCCTATTATCGAAGAAATTGATTACGCAATCAGTCATTTAAAACGCTGGATGAAAGACAAAAATGCAAGCCGTGTATTTTTCTTGCCGACATCCAAAAGCACGCTCCATTACGAACCGAAAGGCCGTGTACTTATTTTTTCACCTTGGAACTATCCGTTTTTGTTGCTTGTAAATCCGATTATTTCGGCAATTGCAGCAGGCAATGTGATTATGGCAAAGCCGTCGCTCAAGACACCGCATGTCAGCGCATTTGCTACGAGCCTGTTTAAGGATATTTTCCCAGAAGATGAAATTGCACTCATCGAAGGGAGCGGCGCTGAAATTGGAGACAAGTTATTAGAACTTCCGTTTGACCACATTTTCTTCACGGGTAGTCCAAAGGTCGGCGCGCACATTGCAGAGATGGCCGCAAAGACCCACGCGAGCATCACGCTCGAGCTCGGCGGAAAATCCCCAACCATCATTCTCCCGAACGCAAATATCAAGAAGCACATCAAGCAAATCGCTTGGGGCAAAACGCTCAATGGCGGGCAAACATGTATTGCGCCAGATTACGCTCTATGCCCGCAAGAAAAAGTTCAGGAACTTGCAGATGCATTCGCGGCAGAGATCAAACGCATGTTCGGAGATACCGAAGCAAAGCGCCATGAATGCAAAGATTTCGTCCACATTGTAGACAAACGTGCTACAGAACGCCACGCAACGTTAATCAAGGATGCCATAGCCAAAGGCGCAACACAAGTTATCGGCGGGATTAGCGATATCGAAAATTGCTACACGCCAATAACGGTCCTTACAAATGTCACGCCCGACATGGAAATCATGAAGAGCGAAATTTTCGGACCGATTCTCCCTATCGTCGCATACAAGACTATTGACGATGCAATTCAATTTATCCAAAGCCGCCCGAAGCCACTAGCGTTATACATTTTTGGTGATTCCAAACGCGATATTGATTTTGTGTTAAAGAATACGACATCGGGTTCCACGTGCATCAACAATACGATTATTCAAATCGAGAATCTTGAAGTTCCATTTGGCGGCGTAGGCATGAGTGGAACCGGCAATTACCACGGTTTTTATGGGTTCAAAACATTCAGCCATGAACGCAACATCATGCACCAAAAAGGGCTCGATGTTGTACAATTTTTCCATCCGCCATACAGCATACAAGATGCATCTCACCCTAGCATGCACAATAAAATACAAGCCCTTGCAGAAAAAGCTTTGCGCTTTTTTAAATCAATCTAGGAGGATTTATGGCATCCTTATTATACAGATTCGCTTGCAGAACATTTCAAAAAGTACTCTTCGTTGCAGTACATTTTATGCCCTGGCGCGAGCCACAAATTCTTCATGGCGCAGGGCGTTTACGAGAGCTCCCCAATCACCTTAAGGCTCATAAAATAGAGAATGTACTCCTTGTTACGGACGTCATTCTTGAGCAAACGGAATTTTTTCAGAGCATCAAGAAATATTTAGATGATGCCGGTATAAAATATTCGGTCTACAATCAGACCATACCCAACCCGACAATTGCAAATATTGATGACGCAACCCGCATCTACAAAAAGAACAAGTGCAAAGGGCTTGTCGCATTCGGCGGCGGTTCTGTTATTGATTGTGCTAAAGGAGTCGGGATTCGTATAGCAAGGCCGTGGACGCCAATTTCATGGATGCGCGGAACGCTACGCGTTTTACGCAAGATTCCATACCTCGTCGCAATTCCAACAACAGCAGGCACCGGAAGCGAAGCGACATTAGCCGCAGTCATTTCGAATCCGAAAACGCAAGAAAAGTACCCAATCAATGACTTTGTTCTTATTCCGCGCCTAGCAATTCTCGATGCAAACATTACGCTCGATTTACCGCCGCAACTTACAGCAACAACAGGCATGGATGCGTTCACGCACGCCATTGAAGCATACATCGGCAACAGCAATTTTAACGGAAGCGCCGAAGCAGCAGTTATTGCTGGGCGACTGATTATTGAAAACATCCAGACAGCCTACAACGACGGACATAACATCAAAGCGCGAGAAAACTTGCAAAAGGCATCGTACCTTGCGGGTTATGCATTCACGCGAGCTTACGTCGGTTACGTTCACGCCATCGCACACAGCCTTGGCGGCATGTACCATACGCCACACGGCCTTGCAAATGCAGTCATTCTGCCACACGTTCTTAAATACTATGGCGCAGATGCCGAAAAGCGCCTTGGATTTTTTGCGAAAGCGATTGGAGCCGTACCCGCCGAAATTGACAATCACGAGGCATCAACGCTGTTCATTGCGCAAATCCGCGAGCTGAACCGTTCCATGGGCATCCCAGAATTTTTGGACGTCATCCAAACCGAAGATATTCCGACCCTTGCGAAATCAGCCAGCAAAGAAGCAAATCCGCTTTACCCCGTGCCCAAGATTTTGAACAAGAACGAACTCGAAGAGCTCTATCACATTGTGAAAGGAAATCAATAACAAGAAATGCCCCGCATGGGGCACATTCTTTTACTTCTTCACTTTCACGACTCTTGCTTGCGGGTCGCGCTTGCCGAGCAAATCGTAGGTATGCTTTACGTGCTTGGTCAAAGACGGAGTTGAACGCGGGCGCATCACACCGATTCCAGTCTTTCCATCGTCGGTCTTGAAGTTTTCCACATGCGTAATGCCGTTGTTTACGTAATCCGTGAGGCCATAAGCATGCCGCATGATGTTCAAGATTTCCATGTCGAATACGGAGCCGTCCGGTTCCGTCTGGCGACGGATAATAGTCATGTTGTTTTCGCCTTCGTGGCCCGTATCCCAAGCAATCGGCACAACCTTGTTGCGCTTTGCGGACTTCATCAAGTAATCATAATACGCAAGTCGACCCTTGCGGTGCTTGGCATATGCGGCACCTTCCAAAACGCCCACGCGATCATTCGCGCCGAATTCGCCAATAATCACAGGCACGCCCTTATCGACAAAATTCGTTTTCATCTTGCCGAACTGATCATCCATGCGATCGCCCGTACAAGGGTCGCCCATTGCCCCCGCCCAAGCGTTGTAACCGCAATTATGCACGATATCCTCGCCCGTCGCCAAGTCTTCCGTTCCCCAGTAATACTGCGGATAGACTTGAGCGCCCCAATCAACCACATCGTTCAATAGCGTGTAAGTATAAGGGTCGTAATAATGCACTTCGACCATCAAGCGGTTGGCAATCACATCTTTCGGGAGTTTGCTTACCGGCATCACTTCGCAACTGCGATCGACACTCGTCGATGGACCTTGAATCACCAGCGTACGGCTTGCGTTATTGCCACCCGTTGCACGCACGGCATCTACAAACGACTGGTGGTACGTCATCAAGATTTCGGTTTCGTACTTGTAATTATCGTCCGTTGTTGCGGGTTCATTGGCACTTGCAAAAAGCAAGTTTTCGTTGTAGTTCTTGAAGCGATTTGCAATCTGCGTCCAAAAATCCTTCTGGCGGGCGTTCACCTTGTCCTTTTCCGAATCGTTCAAATTCCCTTCGAGCCAGCCATTGTCCCAATGGATGTTCAGAATCGTCACAAGCCCAGCACGCATGCAGTAATCCACGACCGTCTGCACCGAATCCATCCAGCTTGAAGCAATCTCATTCGGGCCTCCGCCCGGAACAATATCAGCCTTGCTAGAATCGCGAGACAATGCGTTTGAATGGCTGTACCACGCGCACGGAATACGAATCGTGCTGAAGCCCGCCGCCTTGACGGAGTCGATATACGCCTCGGTCGGGAACTTGTTGCCCCACCATGTCGGATTCTGGGGAACTTCCATTGTGTTCCCGATGTTTATGCCAAAACCCATCTTGGCAAACATTTCGTTTGCCGTCGGCAAATCTGCCGCGAAGGAATTTGACGCCAATGCAAAAGAGAACGCGCTGCAAAGAGCAGCAACGCGAATGTGCTGTTTCAACATAGTTAATCCTTTGGTTCTATGCCATTCGCGTTTTATCCCCAAACAACGAAAGACCATAACACCGAATTTAAATATACACCAAAATCCACCAAAAGCAAAAATCCACGCCAATTAAAGCGTGGACATTTTGTCAAACGAGGTATGGGCTATGGGGTCGCTACGCTCTGAGCTATGAGCTACACACGCTTAAGTGGGAATTTCCATCTCGTTTTAAGAAAATTATTTTTCCTCAAGGCTTTCAAAAAGAGCGTAGCCTCGGGCTGCTTTCAACATATTCGTGGTGGTATCAACTTGAATACCAATAAAACCGGTATAAAGCCTCAAAGGAATCATTTTACCTAAATAATTCCATTCAATCCGTATCGAGGTCACACCTCTAGGAACATTCCGAACATCCAATCGTTCATTCCAATCCGGAGAATGCCTTTTATAAACTTCAACAATTTCGTCTAAATTACTCGCGCTTAAATCTAATCCTGTGTATGGGAAAAATCTAGAAATCCAACCGTTAAAAGTCACATTGCCACACCCTTCCGGAATGTAATGCTTGTATATTCCTCTCCAATGATCCATATTTATCTTGCCATCAAAGACATTGATAAACTCATCTAGAACAGGATTAAGCCCAACAGCCCACCAATCCATATCCAAACGCGATGCAAGTCTGTTAAAAGAATCCTTGAGCAAAACCCAGTCTTCTTTTTTACCATTTATCTTGATTTTGGGGATTCCGCAAAACGTAGAAACCAGATACTCGTAATATTCCGCAGCCACAGCCATGACCATCGCACTAGAAATGTTATAATCCACCGGACTTGTCGTCGAGAACTTTGTTTTAAGCGGCAACCCAGTCTCTTCGGGCAACTTGGACTGTAAGACTTCAAATAAATTCGCAAGCGTCCAGAACCATTCATGATGCGTTGATTCGGTGGTCAGCGAATTATCCTCAAAAGTAACTATAGTATCCGTTCCCGGAGTAACAAACTTATCTTTCAAAGCTTCGCGATTGCTTTTGACATGGTAGCGGAAACCATCCAAAATCATAAGCCAAATATCATCCGGATTTATTTCCAAGGAATAATGATTGGCAAACGCTAGTTTAACGACATCAAAGAAAGATGATTTATCAGACCATTCTCTGACAAAAGGACTTATCGAATCGGAATACGCATAAAAAATCTTGCGTCCTCTTTCTTGTTTATTTTTAGAAAAATGTTCTGCAAAACCACCCTTTTCAACAGGAACAAGTTTCTCTTTAAAAGGTTTGCTTTGAACGCTAGAATCAACAATCATGACATACGCGTTCGTATCGCGGACAAAGCCTTCGAAACTTTGCTTCACGTTCGAAGACAATTTGATGACCTTTTCGTCTCCGCAAGAAGAAAGTACGCATGCGGCAAGGAGGAAGAAAAGGTATTTGTAAAGGCTATGCATACTAACAATATAAAAAATTTATTCTTCCACAAAGCACGGCGGAATTTTGAGTGTTACGACATCCGAAAGCGAGATACGACCATAACGCACTTTGTCAAATCGATCAAAAGTCCGATTTGTGGAAACAGGAATGATTTCATTTTGCACAAGTTTATTAAGAATGATTTCGTTTTCATTTTGCACAAGTTTATTAAGAATGATTTCGTTTTCATTTTGCTCAAGTTTCTTATTGAACTCATTACATTCATAATGATTTACACTTCCTGTAACAAGGTCTTTCGTAAAAATGATTTCACTGCAAAGAGCCTTTTTTTCATCTAGGTTGCCCACAATTTCAACCGAATCTTTCGCGGATTGCCCATTCTGCTTGCAGACCATACGATACTTTCTTGAAAAAGATATACGCAACTTCGCTGACTTTATAATAAAATCATAGCCTCTTGGAGCATCCCAAGCATAATAAAGAGCATCCTTAACATCTTCTAAAAAAGCTTTGTACTTAGAGTGTTCTGTACTCATGATAACATTTGCGACTTGACCATCTTCGCCATACTCAAGTTTTGCGTCAACAGATAATTTAAAATCATTTTTATAATGTTTATAGAAAGCCTTTTTTAATCGCCAAGCGAAAGCCCTTTCGAAACCCGATCCTTTAAAATCATAATAAGATTTATTACCAATAATATTGCCGTTTTTGAGTTCAAAAGAATCAACAAAAACATCTACATCTAATTTCGGGAGACTCTTATCATTTGTAAATCCATTAAACTCACCCACAAAAGAAATATGGTGTTCCTTGAAAAAAGACTCTAAAGACAGAGAATCGCTTAGAATTCCAATCTCTTGCGAAAGAACAACATATTTTTTTTCAATCTGTTTATAAAGGCTTAAACGTTCTATAGCTTTTCCACCTTTATATAAGTTAATTACGCAAAACGGTTCGGCATTGGCAATTTTTTCTTCAATTTCATAAGGGTAATATTCATGAGATCTATCGTATTTTTCACTCTTGAATGATGCTGCGGCGGCAAAGTTTTCAATTTCCTTCGGATTGCTTGTTGCATAAGCAAGACCCTGTGCATTATAGATTTCAATCGAATCTGAGATTGCCAAAGACTCCCGCAAGCGGAGAGATTTTCCGGGAATATAATTAAGCTTATTAGCAATAGAATCCATATCGCACCAGCCGCAATAAGACATGAGAGCATATCCGCGAGATGATTTCAGCATATTTCTAGTTGTATCGACCTGAATCCCGATGAAACCCGTATAAATCTTCAAAGGAATTTTCTTGCCGTAATAAATCCAATTGACGTTAACGTCCGTCAATTCCTTCGGAATATCATCTATTTGATTAATGGCACCGCTCCAATCCATTCGACGTTCTGGTTTATCGTGGCCTATATAAGGATAAAATTTGGTTATCCATCCATCAATCGGATGCCATCCACATTCACGACCGGGATCTTTAAAGATGTTCCTCCAATGGCTTAAATTTATTTTGCCATCAAAAATATTGATGAATTCATCCAGAATGGGATTTAACTCTTTCGCCCACCATTCAAAATTCAATCGTGACGCAAGCTTGTTAAAAGAATCTTTAAGCAAGCTCCAGTCCAATTTTGTGCCGTTCACCTTAATTTTGGGGATGCCACAACCACCAATCAATGTAAAAGTATAATAATCTGAAGCAAGAGCCATCACCATGGAACGAGATATGTTGTCATCAATCGGGTTTGTCGTCGAGAATTTAACATTCAATGGGTCTCCAGTTTCTACAGGCATTTTCTCTTGCAATGAATCAAACAAATCCGCAAGAACGCCATGCCATTTTTCATACGTTGAACTCCACGAAAGCGAGTCATCCCGAATTTCGATAGCCGTATTAGCCCCCGGCAATACAAAGCGGTCTTTCAGCAAATCACGATTGCTATTCACATGGAACCGAATGCCGTTCAAAATGGTAAGCCATATATCGTCTGGATTTATTTCTATGGAATTATGACAAGCATACGCGTGTTCCACCATCTCTATAAAAGACGCACTCCAAGAAGACGATCCACTAATAAAAGGACTAATGGAATCCGAATACGCATAAAATATCTTTTTCGCATTCGTCCCTTCTTGCGAATAGCCTTTAATATATTCCGTAAAGCCGCCTTGATTTATAGGAATCAATTCGCTTTCGATAGCTTTTTCGTGAACGGTCGTATCGATGACCATTGCGTACGCACTCGTATCACGGGCAAAGCCGTAAATCTTGTGCGAAGAATCCGGTGAAACGTTAATGGGATTATTCACTTGCTTGCGTTCGCAAGAGAGCAAAACGCATGCGGCGAGGAGGAAGAAAAGGTATTTACAAAGGCTATGCATAATAACAATATAACAACATGGCCTTGCAGAAATTTTATAATAAAAAGTAAAATAATGTATAAAAAAGGAGATTCCCGACTGTCATCCCGGACTTGTTCCGGGATGGGAATGACATACTGCATTTCGTCATCCAGAATGAAGCGCTAGCGAAATGAAGGATCCAGTAAATTCTTGTAGTGCAAAAGCAGAAATTGACTGGATCCTTCGTCCCTTCGGGACTCAGGATGACGGCAAAAAGGCGATCCCGGCATCCCGTCCCCGTTCCGAGCATTGTGGACACATAAGCAATAAAATTGCAAGTGTCCACTAACAACTAGTGCGGGACAGGCTCAGGCCGGGAGGACAATGAAAGCAGGGTATTACGACGGATTGCCCATAATCGCATCGATGTCGGTGCGGGTCAGGCACGTTTTTTCGCTTAACCCGGCAGCAATCGCCTTGAGCGACTTTTGACAAGCCATCATAAGGTTGTAAACTTGTTCGACAACGCTCGTTTCGGCAAGTTGGTAGTAATAGCAAGCGGCCTGAAAGCTCTGGTAATCCGGATCGCTCCTGTAGAGTTCCATCGGCAATTCTTTCATGACCGTATCGAGATCGCATGAGAAATTTTTGCGCATCAAGAAATCGGACATGTGCCCCGCAATCGCAATGTGGGCAGAGCCTTCGAGCGAGCATCCCGGCATTCGCGTAACGCTTGGCTTTTCTTTGGAATTGTTGATCTTGACGTATTCAACAGGTCGCTTGAACAGCATAGCGATTAGCGCATGGCCAGCCTCGTGGCGGCACAGCCTTTCATATTCTTCTTCACCGAAAAATTCAACCAAAGATTCGCGAGTTAAAATCTGTTCTGACATTGTTTAATCCACCTATCTAAAAATTCCATCTGCTCGTCCGTATGGAACCAGTGTTCGCCACCGTCCATCACAGTGAGCGGTGCACCCATTTTCTTTGCAAATTCGCTCATCGTTTCGATGGAAGTCAGGTTGTCTTTTGAACCGTAGAGAATCTGCGTCGGGATGTTCCACTGGATCGGATTTTCCCGCACGTAGCAAAGGTATTCCCACGAAAGCGTTTCGCCAAAGTTCGTCGCGATTTCACCTTTTTTGCGGAGTTCATCTTCGGAGACATTCGCCCACATCATCATGTTGCAAATGAGCTTTTCCAAGTTCACCATCGGCGAAATGAAGAGCGCCTGCTTGATGCGTTTTTCGCCCAAAGCGTTCATCGAGAAGAACGCGCCAATGCTATTTGCGATAAGCACGACTTCGTCATAGCCCGCAGAAACGGAATCAAAGTAAGACGAGAATTCTTTTTTGGCGTCCCAAGGAGTTTCGGACTTGTAATCAAAACCGATGACATCGCAGTTCGGGAAAAGGAGCTTGTAATGATTGGCCTCGTCGGCGTTGCCGCCTTTCCCATGAATGTAAATAACGAGCTTTTTCATTGTATTTTCGCTTTTTTCGCCTAGAAAATACAAAAATCTACACCAATCGGCTAGAGATTGAGATTCACTTTACCAAAGCAAGCAACTGTTCCTTGGTCACAAGGTTCAGTACCGAAAACGCCGTCATTTTACAGCCTAAATCCATAATCGAGGCCCCAACATGATATACAGTTTCGTCAACAATGATAAATCTGTCGTGAACATCACGCATTGTCCGCAATACAACAGTCGGAAATTGCCGATTTATACGGTCAACTTCATCGTTCATCGCACGCGTAATTCGAGCGGAATAAATGACGGCATTGACACCAGCAACTCGTTTTGCAACAAGCGAAAGCGATGTATCATTAGCAAACGGATCTATGATTATGATTTCTTTTTTCGCGGAGCGAACTAATTGCACTGCAAATTCATAACCGCTCCAACGAGCATTAGCTGGTATAACGCCCTCGCTAGGTGGAAGATTTGCTTTGACAAAGAAGTCCACCTGCTTTTCAAGGTTAACGACACGAGAGTCTAGATTCTCAATTTTATTTTCTTGAGAAATCAATCGTTGGTTAACACTATACCCCTTAAGCAAATGCTCTTTGAGAACTTGGTTCGCCCACCGACGGAATTCAATTCCTTTTTGAGTGTTTACACGAAATCCAACAGATATAATGAGATCTAAATTATAAAGCGCTACGGAACGTTTTACAACTCTATTACCTTCCTTTTGAACTAGTTCCAAAATGGAACTAGTTGACATTTCATCCAATTCATGAGATTCATAGATATTTTTCACATGTTTGGTGATTGCTTGGCGATGAACATCAAACAACTCCGCCATCTGCGCTTGTGTCAACCATACAGTTTCATTTTCTACGCGAACTTCGATGTGAAATTCACCACCCTCCGGCTGATAAACAATAATTTCGTTTCTCTCTCCATTATTGTTTTTGTTATCGATTAACGAAAAATTCTTCTTATTCATAAAACCTTCAGCCGCCTACAAGCAAAAAAGGCGACATAAAATCATTCAAGAAATAAAATAGAATTTTAAAATGTCATATTATGACATTTTAAAATTTCACAAAAAAAATCCGCCCCTGCGGTAAAGCAGAAAGCGGATTTTTCAAGCGTATATGCCGACCCCGGAATAAATCCGGGGTGACTCAATGCGCGGGGCATGCTCGCCCCGACTCCATTAACCGACAAAAATTCGGCCGTTGCGGAAGAGCTGCATCCACGGGCCGTCTTCGCCCCATTCAGCCGGATGCCAAGAGTATTGGCAAGTACGGAACACGCGTTCCGGGTGCGGCATCATGACAAGTGCGCGACCGTCTTCAGAGCAGAGGCCGTTGATGCCGAACGGAGAGCCGTTCGGGTTGAGCGGGTAGCGTTCGGTGTATTCGTGCTTGCCATCGACATAGCGGAGAGCCACAAGACCCGTCTTGAGGCAGGCTTCGGCAGCTTCGCGGCTAGCGAATTCGGCACGACCTTCGCCGTGAGCTACAGCGATCGGGAGCACGGAGCCAGCCATTCCCTTGAGGAGCACAGCCGGAGTATCTTCGACCTTCAAAGAGCAGAAGCGGGCTTCGAAGCGTTCGGAGATGTTCTGCACAAAGCGCGGCCAGTGCTTGGCACCCGGAATCAAATCCTTGAGGTTAGAAACCATCTGGCAGCCATTGCAGACGCCGAGCGTGAAGGTATCCTTGCGGTTGAAGTAAGCTTCGAATTCAGCGCGAG
>CAMUYW010000035.1 GCA_947165045.1 uncultured Fibrobacter sp.
TCGTGAACGGAGCTCCGGAAGCTGTCGTGAACGCCGAACGCACCAAGCTCGCTACGCAGCAAGACATCATTGCTAAAAACGAAGCGGCTCTTAAGGAATTGCGCTAGCCGTGTCATCCTGAGCAAGGTGCTGCGAGCACCGCGTCGAAGGATCTAAGACATCCAAAAATTCAAAAAGGTGTTCCAAACGGAGCACCTTTTTTTCATTCGCAACCTCGCCTCAACACCCCTTCCCCACACGTTCCGTATAATAAAAGGGTCCGGCGTATTATATAAACAAAACAATTTAAAGAAAACATTTTAAAGACAAAAAATTGCACTCAAGCCACAGCAAATTACATATATTTCCAATTAGCAAATGGAATAAATAGGAGGAAAAATGCGTTTGAGGAGTTGTGGTTTTTCGTTGACGGCAATCGCTGCTGCATCACTTGCTTTTACTGCATGTAGCGATTCCAACCCAAGTACACCTTTTGCAAATACATCCGTCGCAGGCACAGAAACAAGCTCTTCAAGCGACGGCGCAGTTTCGTCAAGCAACGAAGCTCTTTCCAGCTCGGAAATTTCGGCATCAAGTTCAAGCAGTGTGCAGGCACCTATCGCACAAGCCGGATTCCAAACTTGGCGCGGGACAGACAAGGCCCAACGCATTAACACTGGTTACGATGCTGGCACAGGAACATCCGGCTACTGGTACGAAGTCAACGACAATTCTGAAGGAGGCCTCTCCAAAGTAGTTTGGGGAGACGCAACAACAGATCAATGCGAAGGCATTTGCGGGACAATCGTTCTTGATAGAGGAACCATGACCTACAGCCCGTTTGTCGCAGTCGCATTCGATTTAGCAGGAAAAAACGCACAAGGTGAACTCGTCGCCGTTGACGCCACAGACATGGGCGGCATTTGCATCACCTACACATCCGACTTCGCCCCGCTTCTCGAATTAGGCCTCGACGAAAAGCAAGATTCGTTATTCGCCATCACCACCCCAAACGTAAGCCTACCCAAAACAAATACGCCTAACTCCTTTAATTTCAAATGGTCCGATTTTAAGATGCCCTCCTGGGCTACAAGATTAAACAACATTTCTGGAGAGGACGCGGCAAAACAACTCCTTTCCATTCGATTCAAAATTCAAGCAGCCCCGGGAACGTCCAAATTCGACATTATAGAAGTCGGCAGCTATGGGAGCTGCACCTATCCCCCACCACAAACGACAGACCCAAAACCATATATCGACACAAATCCAAATTCCGACCCAAACCCGAACTTGCCCAAAACATCTCCTTTTGAAACATGGCATGGAGGAGAGGATTGGGCTCCCATCAACACCGGTTACGATACAGGAACAGAAACAGCCGGATACTGGTTCACCTATGGAGATGATGCAATTGACGGAGCGTCAAAGATAATCTGGCCCATAGATGTATGCTACGAATATGAACCAGGCTGTTTTGATGTCGTTTTTGATTATTGCGAAGGCATTTGTGGAACCGCTTATTTTGACAAATGGAAAATGACCGAAGGGAATCCGTTTGTCGGGTTAGGTTTTAATATCGCCGGTGAAAAAAGTCAAACCGACTACACACTTGTATCAGCCGATGCCTCTGCCATGGGCGGCGTATGCGTAACATACACTTCCGACAACGACATCGACCTTATATTAGGGCTCGGCGCAAAAGAAGAGGAATACGATTACAATCTTCCAACCAAAACACTCCCGAAGAGCAAAGACCTCATAACCAAATATGTTGCATGGGCCGATTTCAAGCAGCCAAGCGAAGGAAACGGCAAAAAGATTTCCGGCGAAGAAGCCGCAAAAATTCTTACCACGATTAAATTCGAAATGGAAGGAACGCAGGGGCAACAAGCCAAATTCAACATCAAGTCTGTCGGGCCGTATAACGGCGGCAATTGCCATCCGTAAAGCGAAGGAACATAATTTTGCATAACACGAAAAAATTTTTCAATCCGTACACATTGTTTGCCATCGCGGCATCCGTAACATTGGTTGCTTGCGGAGACTCCGAAACAGTCGCCCCGCCGATCCCGTTTAGTAGTAGCGCACTTTCTAGCTCAGAAATTTCACAATCCAGTTCAAGCAGCGCACAGTCAACCGCACAAGCAGGGTTCCAAACTTGGCGCGGGATAAACAAGGCGCAGCAAATCATCACTGGTTACGATGCAGGAACAGGAACGTCCGGCTACTGGTACGAAGTCAACGACAATTCTGAAGGAGTTTTATCCAAAGTAGTTTGGGGCGCAGCTGATTCCGAACAATGTGAAGGAATTTGCGGAACGTTCATTCTTGATAGAGCAAATATGTCCTACAACCCGTTCGCCGCAGTCGCATTCGACATAGCGGGCAAAAACGCACAAGGCGAACTCGCCGCTGTTGACGCCACAGACATGGGCGGCATTTGCATCGCCTACTCCTCCGATTTCGCCCCGACTCTTGAATTAGTTCTCGACGTTAAACAAGATACGACATTCGCTACGGCGCTCCCCAATGTAAGCCTTCAAAAAACGAGCACACCCAAAGTCTTCAATTTCAAATGGTCCGATTTTAAAATGCCCTCATGGGCCGCAAAATACAACAACATTTCTGGCGAAGATGCCGCAAAGAAACTCGTTTCTATTCAATTCAAAGTTCAAGCAACAACCGGTAGCGAATCAAAATTCGATATTATAGAAGTCGGTAGTTACGGGAACTGCACCTACACTTACACCCCGCCACCGACCCCACCCATTGAACAAAATCCGGATTCCGACCCGAACCCGAACTTGCCCAAGACTTCACCGTTTGAAACCTGGTATGGTAGCCTCGGAGATTATCGAATCATTACCGGCTACGATGCAGGAACAGAAACATCCGGATACTGGTTCACTTATGGAGACGACCCTATCGCCGGAGCATCTTATATTGTTTGGCCTGTAGAAACAGACTATATACCAGGCGAAAACGATTGGATGGACCCCATCATAGACCATTGCGAAGGAATTTGCGGAACAATCGAATTTAACAAAGGAAAAATGACCGAAAGGAATCCGTTTGTCGGGTTAGGTTTTAATATCGCCGGTGAAAAAAGCCAAACCGACTACACCCTTGTTTCAGCCGATGCCTCAGCCATGGGTGGCGTATGCGTAACATACACTTCCGACAACGACATCGACCTTATATTAGGGCTCGGCGCAAAAGAAGAGGAATACGATTACAATCTTCCAACCAAAACACTCCCGAAGAGCAAAGACCTCATAACCAAATATGTTGCATGGGCCGATTTCAAGCAGCCAAGCGAAGGAAACGGCAAAAAGATTTCCGGCGAAGAAGCCGCAAAAATTCTTACCACGATTAAATTCGAAATGGAAGGAACGCAGGGGCAACAAGCCAAATTCAACATCAAGTCTGTTGGGCCGTACAATGGCGGCGATTGCCATCCGTAAATAAAAACCTTTCATCTGATAAAAAGCCGGTTCTGTCAATAAAACAGAATCGGTTTTATTTTTCTTGACAACAGATTAGTATATTGCGAGTGATATGAGATCCATCAAAAGAGTATTTTGCCTTTTATTTTTTATTGCATTAACCGCGCCCTTAACCGGTTGCGTAACTTTGCTCCTGCTTGCAGATCAAAGGCAGTCCATAACAATTGAGGCATCCGATGGCGAGAAATACGACTTTTACGTAAACGAAGGCATTGTATGTTCCTATACAGACAAATGCACTTTCAAGCGAGATCAGAACAGCAGATGCAATTTGATGGTTATCTCTGCAAGGCGCGACTCCACAATTTTCGGTTCTAAAGAATATGGTTATGAAGAAGTGCCATTCCTCATTTCAGTTCTGGACAAAGACGGCGACGAAAAATACAATAGATGCCCAGAAACCCTCTCTGGAGCCGATGTTATCGTGCCAATCAACGAATACCTCAGCGCACGTGAAAAACGAATTCAAAGTCAAAAAAACGCAGCACGATGGGACGTTTCCCCATTCGCTTCAAGTTCCAGCACTAAGCGAATTTCAAGTTCAAGCCGCTATTAAACAAGCAACAATTTCAACGACAACCACGGTTCGGCTTACGAACAGTAAAAAAGCTATTTGCACGCAATTTCAGCATGTAATATTTTTAACAGAAAAATATAATAATCGTATTCTATAGAAGCAAAAGACGTATTATATAGACTTTTGATGATTCATTCGTATTATATGCAACAAAGTGTAGTATAATAGAGAAGCCTACTTTACACATAAAGTAATCATACAAACTAACAGTCGATAACACTTATGTTCTAGGTTATATATATTCTTTGCATCAGACGATCAAACAGGAGGATAATCTGATGAAAAGCATAAAAAAAATACCTAAGGCTTCGATTTTGGGCGTAGCTGCGGTTTCAACACTGTTCACTGCATGCGATCTCATCAACGACCTCATCCCTGCAGACCCAAATACAGACAATCCGCAAGTACAGACAAGTTCATCTAGCAATTTTGTACCCGTACCGGTTCCGCAATCATCTAGTGCTATTTTGCCAACATCTTCTTACAACCAGCCTTCCGTTTTCCAGACATGGCGCGGAACAGACAGATCTCAGAAGATTGAAACCGGTTTCGATACAGAAACAGAGACGGGCGGTTATTGGTTCTCATTCGCGGACGATGCAGATGGCGGAAATTCCAGAGTCGTTTGGCCGGTTCCAGCAGGAGATGATTACAGCGGGTCGTCTCTACAGCCTATTGTCGAATACTGCAATGGCATTTGCGGCACGGCAGCCTTGAGCAAAGGCATCATGACTTACAATCCATTCACAGGCGTAGGCTTCAACATTGCAGGCGAAGATGCATACGGATACGTCATCTCAGCCGATGCATCAAGTATGGGTGGAGTATGCGTTTCCTACGCATCAGAAGCTCCAATCAGTCTTGAAATGGATTTCCAAGACAACGTTAACGCGCAAATAAGCTACGCAAATCCTTTTGTAACACTTCCAAAAAGTCTCTCGGGCACCACAAAAAGCTTCAGCTGGAACGACTTCAAGCAACCCTCTTGGTACAAGGGATCATATAAGATATCCGGTGCAGAAGGCGCAAGACAGCTCGTCTCGCTACGCTTTAAGATTCAAGCAACCACGAGCAACTACCGTTTCAACATTTCTGAAGTCGGCAGTAACGGGAATTGCACAGGCGTACCAGCATCTCTTAGTATTATAGGAGATATAGATCCAAACCCAGTTGATCCGCCGAATCCAATCGACCCGCCAAATCCGATTGACCCACCCGCAAATAATTTTGAAACATGGTTCGGCTATAACGGCTCCGCACAAATCGTTACCGGATATGACAACGGAACAGAAACCTCCGGTTACTGGTATAGCTACAGCGACGACATCGATGGCGGTCATTCTACAATCCAATGGCCAGTCCCGATGGGCAACGATTATAGCATGGAAGCAAAAGACCCCATAATCGAAGAATGCAACGGCCTTTGCGGTACCGCCGTTCTTGACAAGGGAGAATTAACCTATAATCCGTATGTCGGCGTAGGCTTCAACTTGGCTGGTGAAGGCGTAAACGGAGAAGCCGATATCGTTGACGCATCTGCTATGGGCGGCGTTTGCATCACATACACTTCCGAAGCCGCTCCGGTTCTCGAAATGGGCCTCGGCGAATCAATGGATGCAAAAATTGGTTACGCACAACCTACAGTAGCACTCCCCAAGAGCACCACAGGCACAACAAAATTCATCCCGTGGTCAAGCTTCAAACAGCCTTCTTGGTATAAAGGCTCTGCGACGTTTACCGGCGAAGAAGCGGCAAAGCACCTTGCTAATCTCAGATTCAAGATTCAAGCTGTTCCAGGCGAATACAGGTTCAACATCCAAGCAATTGGTCCGTTCAACGGAGGAGCCTGCGCACCTGTAGCCAACGTACTCCCTTAAAGAAGCAAAACTCCCATAGATATCTCCTTATGTTAGAAAGTCCCGCACAACCGTGCGGGACTTTTCTCATTTCAATTGCTTGTGAATCCAATCATGCTCGCGCACTCTAGGATTTTAGTCATTCTCCGTTAGGAGAATCCATTACTTCTTGTCTTCGTCCTTGTCGTGGCAATGGCACGGGCAATGATAGCAGTCACCCGTTTCGGCGTAGTCCTTGCCAGTCCAGCAGTAAGTGCAAAGGTCTTCTTCCGGAAGGCCGATAGCCTGGATCAAGTCGTCAATGCGCTGGAACGCAAGCGACGTGAGGTTCAGCTTCTTGCGGATGTATTCGACCATGTCCTTGTACGGCTGGCCATTCGGATCGGTGTACTTGTCCAAATCAGCATTTTCGCCTTCCTGGTCGCGAATGTAACGGCGCGTGATGAGGTCGTATTCATTCTTGGAGCGAGAGAAGTTGATGAACTTGCACGGATAAACGAGCGGCGGGCAAGCAATGCGCATGTGCGTTTCCTTGCAGCCCATCGAATAAAGTTTCTGAGCCTGCTTACCGAGCTGCGTACCGCGAACAATCGAGTCATCGCAGAACACAAGGCGACGGTCCTTGATGAGTCCCGGAATCGGGATGAGCTTCATCGAAGCGACATGTTCGCGCTGGCGCTGGTCTTGCGGCATAAAGGAACGTGCCCAAGTCGGCGTGTATTTCACGAACGGACGAGCAAACTTGATGCCTGCTTCGTGCGCATAACCTAACGCATGAGACGTGCCGGAATCAGGAATACCGCAAGCGGCATCGGCTTCGGTCGGAGTGCGCTTGGCAAGAGCAGAACCGCAACGGTAACGAGTCATTTCAACATTGCGACCTTCGTAGCTCGAAGCCGGGTAACCGTAATACACCCAGAGGAACGAACAAATTGCCATTTTCTTGCGCGGTTCAACGAGCGTCGTATCGCCATCCGGCGTGAGTTCGACCACTTCGCCCGGACCGAGATCGCGGACGTATTCGTAACCGAGGTTCGGAAGCGCGCAGCTTTCTTGCACAGCAATCATCGCACCATCTTTCTTGCCGAGGATAATTGCGGTACGGCCCCACTTGTCGCGGCAAGCGTAGAAGCGGCCCTTGCTATCCATGATAAGCACGGAGCAGCTGCCCTTCACTTTGTCCTGAACGTACTTGAGACCATCGATGATGGAATCCTGAGTAGCAATAAGGGCCGACACCACTTCGGTCGGTCCTACCATTCCACTCGTCGTCGAGAACTGGAGCTGCATGCAATTGTTGCGGAAGAGTTCTTCCTTGATTTCTTCAATGTTCGTGATAAGGCCAACAGTCACAATCGCGAACGTTCCCAGCTTGGAGGTCATGACGAGCGGCTGCGGGTCCGTGTCAGAGATGACGCCTAAGCCAACCTTGCCGGAAAAGTGTGATAAATCGTGTTCAAACTTACTGCGGAACGGAGTGTTCTGGATGTTGTGAATCGAGCGATGGAAAACTCCATCAGATTTCAAAACAGCCATGCCGCCGCGATGAGTGCCGAGGTGAGAATGGTAGTCGGTTCCGTAGAAAAGGTCGCAAACACAATCTTCTTTGGAAATAACACCACAAAAGCCGCCCATATAAGACTCCTAGATGAAAAGGATTTTCCACTCACAAAAATAGAAATCTTGAGCCGTATGCAAAGACTAGGACACGAAAAAATATTTTTGTAAGCTTAGGAAAAGACAACAATGGCGAATAGAATCATTCCCCGAGCACAAAAGCAACGGCTTTTTCGAGGTCTTCTTCTTGGCGTTTGTGGACTTCTGCATAGCGGGCCAAAGCGCGGGACACATACGTCACGTAGATGTTCGAGTCGAGCAATTGGATCATGCGGTTTTTTATTTCGCTCACGGAGTACGGATCAAAGTAAAGCACAGCATTGCCGCAGACTTCGGGCACAGACGTTGTGCCGCTCGCCGCAACGGGAACACCATAGCGCATCGATTGCACCGGAGGATAACCAAAGCCTTCGTTCAAGCTCGGGAAAATAAACGCATAAGCGTTCTTGTGCAAGAATTCCAGTTCCTTCGATTCTACGTAACCGAGGAAAACGAACGAATCCTTATTGCGGATATGCTTGCGATACACGCGTACATTCGTCGCCCCCGTAATCACGAGTTTCATATCAAATTCACGGCCTTTCGATTGAATCATCGAAACGAGTTCATCAAACGCTTTAACAGCACGCAAATTATTCTTTTCCCAGCGCGCACCGCTTGTGAGCAAGAAATACCTTTTCGATTTCACGGTCGGCGGCAAGAATCCAGCCGGTTCATACTCCGCCATAGGGCTATAGAAAACCGGAATTTCTTTGTCCAAAAGCTCCGGGAAGAACGACTTAATCGAAGCGCGGCTGTGTTCGCTCACAGTAATACATTCGGCACGTCCATCGGCAATGCGGGCCGCCAAATCACGGTACTTGGGTGCATAGAAATACTTCTTCCAGCAGTCGCGATAACGCACAAGGGCTTCGAGCTTTTGCGCAAACTTTTTCGCAAAGCCTATACCTTCCCAGCTATAACGCATTTCAAGAGCGCGAACGCCATGCCACGTAAGCACAAAGCGTTTTACTTTAATTTGCCATTTCTTTTCGAGCGAATAAAGCGGCGTATAGAACGCATCAATTGTATTATCGTCGATAATCTGTTGCGGCGTTTTTTCAGCAATGTCGAAAAGCGGAATCTCGCATTGTTTGCAAGTTTCCAAAATGTCGGGAGCCAAATATTTGCGACTGTCATAAACGCAGCTAAACTTTGCACCACGCTTTACCAGCGCCCAGAAAATGACTTCACCGTAACTTCCGCCACCGTGGAATTTTGCACTGTGAATCGGCTGAACCGCAACAAGATTAAAAAGCAAATTCATACGCGCTACCTAAAAAGTTTTCCAAGTAATTCAAGCGGTTTCACGAGAACGGGTACATTCTTGTAAAGCCATGCAAGCGATTTTGCGAAAGCGTAACTGCGGATGATGTAAGCGCCAGCTGCGCCGACCTTCTTCGTCTGGAATTCAAACGCTTCTTTGGCATGCAAAATCACGTCATCGTAATATTCGTTGATGTGAATCGACTTGTCGGCGTTCACTGTCACAGGCAAGTTCTTCAAGTTCGTATAAAAGTCCTTGCGCAAAATTTTCGGCAAGAACAAATTCATCGATTCAGGGACTTTGCGACCACGCGTATCGATAATGCGAGAGCCAAAGAAATGCAAGACCTTCGCTGTCGGCAAGAATCTGTTGCCATAAGCAAGCTGACAGTTCCAACCACCATCCATTTTCTTCGTCACGTAACCGAACTTGTAATTCGTTTCAGCAAGCGAAGCCATGTCATACGGGAAGTTTTTCGAAACGCAATAAAGCCAAAGTTCATGCCATGTCTTGAAGAACTCGCGAGCTTCCGGCGTATCCGCCGCAAACATCACGCCCCCGTTGAAAATTTCATCATTGAGTATTGGCGAAAAGCCCATCATCTTGGCGTTATTCAAGACCTTCTTGCGGTTAATCGCCTTCGAAAGATTCGTATGGAAATCGAGCACCGCATAAATGCCACCACGCCATTCATCAGGAATCGAAAGGTCATCGACAATTGCAATGTCCGAATCCATGTACAAAAAGTCGCCATCAATTTCGTTACGCATCACCGTCTTGAGGTAGCGCGAACGGAGCATCGGCGTGAACTTTTCATCAAGCGTGAGTACCTTGAGTTCATCAACCGCTTCTTTCAATGCGGCACGCGAGCCCGAAGTTAGCGTTGCAGCGGTCTTATCGTCCGTTAAGAGCGTCACGAACGCATTCGGATTGTGGTCACGCAACGATGCTATTGCCACAAGCGTTTGTTCGCAAAAGAAATCCTTCGGAGAACTGGTCAAAACAAAAAGATACTTGACAGAAGGCATAATCATCCTTAAAGCTTTATAGGTTCTTTATTTTCGTAAGCGGCCAAACGACTTTCAATTGTGCCACGCGGCGCATTGCGGAGGAAGTTCTTAATGCGTTGCCATAACGGGCGCCAGCTACCATTCGTCACATGAATCGCAAATGGTTTCGTCTTCGATTCATTCAAGCTCGGCAAGAACACATCGCCCGGATAAATCGTCATACCTTCGGAAAGTTTTTGCAATTCATTTTTATACACAAAACCAAATTGCTGTGCCGTATGTGCATAAACGTAAGGCGAAATATTTTGAATATTCAATTCACCATTCGGCAAAATGAATTTTTCGTTTTCATAATATTCCATGCACTTTTTAAGGAACGGATGCCCAGCCTCACCGCCGAAAATGGCAGCCTGCAATGCAAGCCCCGGGAGCGCAATTTGATTCGGATTTTTCTTGGTTCCGTCGTCGTTCAAGAACTGCCAAGATTTATTTTTCTTAAAATGCGATGTAAATTCAACATTCGTAAAATAGCGATTGTCCAAGAACGGATCAAAGCTTTGATACATGTACACGTCGCTATCCAAGTAGATTCCACCTTCGCTATACACAGCATAAAGACGAATGTAGTCACTTGCAAACGCCCACTTCGAAAGCGAAACGGCCTCGCGCACAAACGGAACCGTGTCAATAATATTCTGGCACTTAGCCATATCCCAATGGACAATTTCGTAATCAGGGCAATGACGTTTCCAACTGTCGATACACAACTGCGGAAGTTGCGGCTGCGGGTCGTTGGAAAGCCATATATAGTGTAGCTTCTTAGGAATCATACGATTAATGTAGAAAAATACTACTTAGCGGACACTCCAAATAGCTATATTTATATCATGATTTCAATAGCAATGGCGACATACAACGGCAAGACTTTTATCCGTGAACAGCTAGATTCCATCTTGGCTCAAACCGAACAAGATTTCGAAATCGTAATTTGCGATGACGCATCGACCGATTCTACGCCCCAAATCCTTGACGAATACGCACAAAAAGATTCAAGAATTCGCGTTTTCAAGAATGAAAAAAACTTAGGCTATCGAGAAAATTTCAACAAAGCAGTTTCACTTTGCAAAGGTGATTTTGTTGCGTTCAGCGATCAGGACGATTTGTGGCTCCCGAACCATCTCGAAGCATTGCACAACGCTATTGGCGACAACCTTGTTTGCGGCGGCAGAACCGTGCGTTGCCGCGAAGATGGCTCCACACTCAATGAACTCTCGCCAACCCCGTACCAGTCCAATTGCTTGACATCGCAAACCAACCGTTTTATTTACCAATGCTACGCATTCAATCTTTACCAAGGCGCATCGCAGCTCATTAGCCGCGAAGCCGTCGAACGTTTTTTCCCCATCGAAGTGGATGAATACGCTCACGATTGGGCTTTAGCCGCAAATGCCATTGGCGAAAACCGATTCGTCTATATCGATACCGTCATTACAAAATGGCGCAAGCACTCTTCGCAAGTCACCCACAAGAGGCATTCAAGGCAAGTCCGCAAAAACCGCCTCGCCCAATTCGCATTGTATATGTGGGCGCACAACGACAAGCTCAAAAAGAATACCGAAATCAAGGAAATCTTGCGCAAGGCAATTGAATTTCATACAAATTCAAGAGTCTCTTACAGAATCAAGAACTTGCGCCATGCCTGGAGAACATCCAAGACGATTTACGGCAGAAACTTTTCGGGAACATTAAAGACCGTTCTCGGCTACTTGTTCACCGCATCACTGTAATTAGAACTTTCTCTTGTAGAACAGGAACTGCGCCCCAAGCGCAAGCAGCACGCACACATAAACGACAATCTTTCCGACCATCGTAAGCGTTACGATATGGGCGTTAATCAGCACATATAGCGCAAGCAGCAAAACCATCCAGACGATTTCGGCCCACAGTTTGCTTGAATACGGCTGGAGTTTTCGCTTGAGCAAGTAAACATTGCAATAAACCGACGACACAATTCCATAAAGGAGCATCGAAAGCGCAGCGCCCAGAAGTCCAATATACGGAATTAAGACAAAGCCCGCTGCCACAGAAGTCACAAGTTGAATAATGCTCGCCTTCAAATTGACAACGCTCTTTCCAATTCCATCAATCACTGTATTCACCATTCCAAAGAAAGTCACAACCAGCTGGAAGAACAGCAAAATGCCTAGCGCCATCGGCTGCACCACGTAGCTCTTGCCCGCAATCGACATGATTTCCTCGGGGAACAGCACAATGAAAAATCCGATAATCACTTGAATCATCGTCGCCATCGACACACAATAAGAATAGACCGGCTTCAAATCCGTCTTTAAGCGGGATTCATCCATGCCCGAAACCACCGGCGTGATAATCGGATTGAATCCATTTCGAATCGTCTGCAAGCCATTCGCAAGCGTCATCATCAACGCATAAACGCCAGACGCCTCGGCGCCCAAGAAAAACAGCACCATCCAAAGCGTAGAACGCTGAAGCAAGTTCCCAACAAGAACCGTCAAGCCCAGCGGCGCAGAGTACAGCACAAGTTCTTTTGAAGCAAGTCCCGGCGGAACAAGCGGCATTTTCTTAAACTGTTTGCGTACCGCTTTTGCATGTAAACTAAAACCAATAATTTGTCCAAACAAAAGGCCAAACGGGAGCGCATGCGGAATATCCATGTAATGCAGGATAATCGACACGAGCGGTGCCATCACCGCAATCACAAAATCATTGATAAAAATCGAAATCCAGGGCTTACGGTTTCCTTCCGAAGAGCTACTCAGCACGTACATTCCCGAGTAGAACACCAGTGAAATCGCATAATACGGGAGTTCATCCGAAATCAAATCCGTAAACGAGCCAAGAATAATGACAACCGTAACGAACAAGGACACCGCTACAGAAATCCAGAACGATTCCATGATGCCGTTATATACCGGTCTCTTGTGGAGTTTATTCTGCGGCAAATACCAGCGGAGCCCAATATCCAAGCCAAGTGTCGATGCACGCGCAATTGTCAGCAACAAGCCTTGCGTCGAAACAAAGATCCCGAACTCGCCCGTTCCGAAGATTCGGGCTAACATAATGGTCAAAAGAGGGCCACAAATTTTCAGGACCGTACCCAAAATATTAAAGAGGGTACTTTTTTTCAAAAAACTTTTGTCAACATCTAACTCGTTCATGCTCAACGCAATTTAAAAAAATGGTAAAATAGATTAAACCCTAAAATTTACAGAAATGCAAATAAAAACAAAAAATTTTACTACATTATATGCCATGGTTCAATTCAGTCAAACTTCTTGGCAATACGGCACACTTTCCGATACGCTTGATATCATGCGCTATGCGCCAATGTCCTTGTCCGTCGGGAAAAACGCTGTTCTCTACTACACATTGCCAAAGAGCATTGAACCGGGCGAATTTATCCGCTACACTATTGTTGCCGGCTTTAGAAAATTAAGTTGGACTGGCATCATTGGAGCGGTCAACGCAGGCAAGACCAACAACGTAATCGAGATTGACGCACGTCTTGGCGAAGGCCCTTTCCGTGGCTTTACGGCAAAACACAAGTTCGATTCCGTGAAAGGCATTACAACCTGCTTTGACGATATGACTTTCCAAGGGTGCAAGGATTTTGCCGAAGACACATTCTCGATTGTCATGGCAAGCGCTAGCATGGTTTACGCCATCTCCGCAAGAGAAATGGCACGCGAACAAATCGCATTTGTAGAAGCAAAGAAAAAGACGCAATCATTCGAAGCGTTAGATCAATCCGCAACAGCCGGATAACATCATGTACAAGTCCCTCGAACAGGCCCTGCTGGATTTGGAAAAAGCGGGAATGCTCAAACGTATTCACGCCGAGGTCGATCCGCATTTAGAAATGGCCGAAATCGCGAGGGAAAATTTTAGGCAAGGCGGCCCTGCGCTACTTTTCGAGCATGTCAAAGGAAGCAAGTTTCGCGCCGCCTGTAACATTTTCGGAAGCAACGAACGATTCAATTTTCTGTTCCGAGACGGATTTGAACAGACTAGGGCCGCCGTAAACTTCAAGGCGAATCCCGTAAATTTCTTCAAAAACGCCATCAAGCACCCGAAAAGCCTTTTCAAAGCGGCAAGTGCCGGGCTCTGTTCACTCCCGATGCGTTCGGGAAGCATTAAGGATTTTGAAGAATGCAGTCTAAGCGACTTGCCACAGCTAGTCAGCTGGCCGCTAGACGGCGGAGCGTTCATCACGCTCCCGCAAGTCGCTACACGCCCAAGCGAAAACGCAAGTATCATGCAGACGAACGTGGGCATGTACCGCATCCAGATTTCCGGGAACGACTACATTCCAAACGAAGAATGCGGTCTGCATTACCAAATCAAGCGAGACATTGCAAGACACCATCAAAAAGCAATCGAAGAAGGGCGACCGCTCAAAGTCAGCATTTTCATTGGCGGGCCCCCGTCGCACACATTTGCCGCCGTGATGCCCATGCCCGAAAATCTTTCGGAACTGTTGTTCGCAGGAATGCTCGGAAATCGACGTTTTCGTTACTTTGAACATAATGGTTACCTTGTCTCTAGCGATGCCGATTTTTGTATTTTAGGAGAACTCGAACCTGGATTAAAACCCGAAGGTCCCTTTGGTGACCACATCGGTTATTATTCCGGCAAACACGACTTTCCTTGTATGAGAATCCATAAAGTGCTTTGCAAAAAGAATGCCATTTTCCCGTTCACTGTTGTCGGGCGCCCGCCGCAAGAAGACACACTGTTTGGGAAGTACATTCATAAAATCACAGAGCCGATGGTTCCCGCATCGCTCCCGGGCGTTTACGGAATCCATGCGGTCGATGATGCTGGCGTACACCCGCTTTGTTTGGCACTTGGTTCGGAAGCGTTCCGCCCTTACGCGAGCGCAGAAGATCGTGAGCCGATGGAACTTTTAAAAACGGCGAATGCCTTGCTCGGATTTAATCAAGCAAGTCTCACAAAGTATTTGCTGATTGCAGCGAAAGAGGATGCCCCTGGCCTCGACGTCAACGATATACCCGCGTTCTTCAAACACGTTCTTGAACGAGTCCATTTCGACCGCGATTTGCATTTCCAAACTGCGACAACCATCGACACACTCGACTACACCGGCACAAGCCTCAACCACGGTTCAAAAGTCGTGATTGCAGCTGCAGGTGCCAAATGCCGCGAGCTCCGCGACAATCCAAGCGATCAGGAATCGCTTTCGCTTCCGCAAGGTTTTACACGCGCGATCATCGTAATGCCCGGAGTACTTTTGATCGAAGGCCCAACATTCGAAAAACAAGCCAACTTTGCAGATCTAAAGGCTAGCCTCGCCTGCTGGGAATTCCATGAAAACTACCCATGGGTTTCCATCATCGACGAAGGCGCCATTTCAAACAACGTCTTGAGCGACTTCCTTTGGTTAACCTTTACGCGTTCTGACCCCGCACAAGACATTTACGGCATCAAGGAATCCGTTTACAACAAGCACTGGAAATGCGAAGCACCTTTAATCATTGATGCACGCATCAAGCCACAGCATCAAAAGCAGTTGACCATTCCTGCCGAAATCACGACAAAAGCCAAACAAATTCTAAACGACGCTGGAGTACTCTAGACAATGCGACATGGATTTTTTCGCTACTTTTTTCAAGCCCCAAAATTTGCACTTGTGGCATCCATTGTTTTTTTCATTGTTTCTAGCGTACACGCGTACGACCATGAATGTGGTACGATAAAGGCCATTAGCAATATTCTCAGCAACAAGAAGCTCGGCAAAGCGAGCACCCGATATAGCGAACAATGCGCGCCAGAAGCATTCTACGATACCGTCTATACCATCGAAACAAATCATTTTCAAATCTTTTACGTTTTGAAGGGTCCACACGCCACCACGAAAGCGTTTGCCGAAAGCACCGCCACCAGCATGGAAAAAGCCTGGGACTTTTACATCAACCAACATAAAATGCATGCGCCCCAAGGCGTAAGCACAACAATCCACTACTTAAAAGAACCCAAAGAAGGCTTATATCCCATCGAAATTGTCGATCTCTCCAGAATCAGGGATTCAGACTATCGATGCTTCAAATGCTTCGGCCTTACTGTTCCTTACTCCAAATCGCAAATCTTTTTGGACAACGATTTTAAAAGTCCAACGTCCTTTTCTAACGAGAAAGACACAACATTTTTTAATGGCGACACTTGCACTTACGACAAAGCAACGGACGAACTTTACAACCTCACTTACGATTATTCCTATGCGGACGAATGGCTCAAGGGTATCAAGGTCACTGCCTTCCATGAATTTTATCATGCAATACAGCTCACCTATATCAGCATGTTCGACAACGAAACTTTCTGGTTTGAAGCATCTGCAGCCGGATTCGAAGAAATCACAAATCCCGACATAGACGACTATATACGTTACATACCTAATTTATTCAAAGCCATGGGCACCCCTCTCTCGGACAACTTTAGCAATTACGGGGCGTCAACATTATTCCTTTATCTGTACCAAAAAATATCCAAAAATCTAGACAGATCTATTTGGGAAAACTATTCAAAGAATCCTACCAAGAATTTTGAATACCAATTTGAAAAAGCGCTCAACGAACTGAATCTCAACGCCGATAGCATTTTCCATGACTATTCTGTTCGCCTATCCTTTTCTGGCAATCGCGCTACAGACATCAAAGAAAAAGAATGGATTAACGATGATCAATCTCAATGGCCGAACGCCATATTCCGAGATAACGACGAAATCACCCCCGATCTCAAGAGTCTTGCCTTCGACTTTTACAACACCACAAACAGCGAATTTACACCAAATCTCACAAACTTCATCGGAAAAGCCTCCGTCATCATTTACAGCAACGGAAAAGCGAGCATTCACAAAATTCAAAGCACAAAAACAATCGACAGTCTTACATCCGTTTTAGCTCTAAGCGATTCTTCTACTTGGATTTTCAGCCGTTTGGGCGACTCCGAAAACATTCCCATTACAAACAGCAACGCCGCCCCTCACGCATTCCCAGTTCCATGGCGCGATGGTCCGCTCTGTTTTGCGCCACTTCCGAAAGACAAAAAATTTATCGAACTCCGCACGAGACGCGGTGACTTAATCTCTCAAGAAAAATACGAGGGAACTTCTTACTGTCTGCAAGAAGAACAAGTTAAATCGATGATGGCACCGGGAATCTATCGCTTCCGAGTCGGCAACAAAGGCAAAACCACGAGCTTTATGATAATATACTAATCAGTAATAATTCTATAAGCCAAAGGCGCGGCCAACTATTTTATAATAAACCAAACAATAATCGTTGAGAAAATAAAAGCGTCGACCAAGGATATTTGTCTTCGCAAAAGCCTGCAAGGTGAGTGTCGCACAGGGCTGCTCGCAGACCTGTATGACCGAACCGTAGCGGCGGACGCCGTAGGCGTCAACTCCGAGCTGGGGCCCCGCCCGCAATATTACGGGTCTAGGGCGCAAACCCTAAATTAAACATCCGATCCATGGGAAGAGATTATTCTTTTGCTCTAGCGTTTTGAGCAATTGCAAGTTCGGCTTTGCCTTCACAGCATCTGCATAAAGTGCACATACATTTTCATAATGCCCGTTCAAGCGCGCACGCGCATAGTCTGCAGCCGAATTGTTGTGAATCATGAACGCCCAATCCGAAGCCTGGAACAACACAAGTTCACGAGCGATTTGCGATAGGAAACGCTTTATTGTAGCGACTTTCCCGGCCCCACGCTCAACGCGCGACTTCAAATCGTCCATCATCTTGCGCATTCTAAAGAACATCGGATACTGGAACGACACAGCGTCATTCATCCAAACTTCGCCAAAGCCGCCCTCGCCCCACGACGAGAATATCGGCGCATGAACATCGGAATCCGCGGCATTTTTCGCAGCAATCCCGGCCGCATTCACGGAATCTTCAAGCGAAGCCATTTCAACGATATTCGAACTTGCAGCACGTTCAAACATTTTTTCGATGAACAGCGGGCCTTCAAACCACCAGTGGCCAAAAAGTTCCGCATCGTACGGGCAAAGAATCGAGACCTTGTTGCCATCCATATTCGGGAGCAAATTCGAAACAGTCTCTTCACGGTTCGCCACAAACAAACGAGCATGGTCTTCGACCAATCGCAATGCATTCCATGGGCGATAAACTTTTTTGTCTTCGCTACCCGTGATGCGGTAATACTTGAGCCCCGTCTCGATATGCGTTCCGGCAGCCAAGAAGTAATCGCCTAAATACTCGCTTTCACGTTCGTGCGCAATATCCTTAAAGAACTCGCGATACTCAGGATGCCCCGGATAACCCGTTTTGCGGCTCCACACTTCCATGGAACTGCTCTGTTCACGCCCAAAGCAATAAAGCCCTGCAGGTGTTTTGATCGGAGCAAAAACGCCATACTTCGGCGCCGGCTTCGCCAACAGCACACCATGCGTTTCCAAGAAGAAGTATTTGAACCCGTATTCAGCAAGAATTGCATCCAAGCCTTCAAAATAGCCGCATTCCGGCAACCACAAGCCTCGCGGCTTTTTGCCAAACGCTTCTTCGAAAGCACGAACTGTAATTTTCAATTGAAGTCGAATTGCTTCGACATCGTTCTGGTACGCAGGCAAAAACGGATGCGTACCCACGCACGTAAGCAAATTGATTTTTCCAATCTGCTCCAAGCGCTTGAGAGACGGAACAATTTCGCAACAGCAATCATGCTCCCACGTATTGATCAAAGCAATTTGACGGCGGTAGTAAAAATTCACCACCTCCATCATCTCGGAATCATTCTGCAAGCGAGCCTTCTCACGTTCCAGAAGTTCAAGCTGTTTATGCAAATGACGCGAGAATTTGTCCAAAAGCGAACGGTCCGTCAGCATCGCCAAGAGTACTGACGAAACACTAAAATTCAAAGTGCCCGGCACACCCTTTTCTTCCAGACGGTTGAGCATCTGGACCATCGGCAAATACGTCTCTGCCATAGCCTCAAAAAACCAGTTCTCTTCCAAGAACCGGTCGTAAGAGGGTTCACGCACAAAAGGTAGATGTGCGTGAAGCAAAAGATGAACTTTACCGGGTTTCGCCATTATTCCGTGCGCTTAACGACAATCGGAACAATCGTGGTCGGGAAATCGCCATCCTTGTCTGTTGCAAAGACCGGAATGATCTTCGTGACATCCGGGAGGTCTTCTTCAAAGCTGAAGGTGCCATCCGGATTCAGCGGGAACGGTTCGCCGCGCACTTGCAAATGAGCGTCCGGACGCGTGCCACCGTAAACGATCAAGCGAGTCTTCACCCACAAGAAAAAGTCCTTGCCGTAATTCACGGAATCCTTCGGGAGTTCAAGCTTGTTGCTCTTGAGAGCGGCACTCGAAAGTGCGCCCGAGAACATCGAACCCGAAGAACTCGAAAGCGATTCGAGCCAGTTCTTTGCTGACATCGAGGAAAGTCCAGAACTGCCGAAGCCGCCAAGCGTAGCACCACCAAGCGAAGCACGAACAAAGACATTATCCGTATTCACTTCGGAGCCTTCGAGCGTGAAGGTCTGCATCGGTCCTGCTTCAACGAGCGGTTCGAACTTGCCTGCAGTAACAACGCCAAGAGCAGCAGAGCAGTTCTGCGTCACCTTGTTTTCTACGTACCAGCTACGAGCATCTGCCGGAACTTCAATATCGTGGAACTTGAGCTTCTTGTTGCGCTTTACCGTGAGGTCGTTCGAGATATCGAACAGGCGCAAAACGAGCTTGCCTTTGCCCTTCTTTGCAGCCTTGATGCGTTCTTCAGAAACGTCCCAAAAAGCTTGCATCCAGTTCGGATCCTTTTGCATAAGGACCAAGTATTCAGCATCAAAGGATTGCGGGAGAGCTTCCGGAGCAGCCTTGGCAGCCTTCTTTGCAGCCGGAGTTTCCACAACTTCGACATCGACCTTCTTAGCCTTCGTTACAGCCTTCACCACTTTCTTTGCGGCGGCAACAGACTTCGCCGTCTTTTCAGAAACCTTCGTGGCCTTAGCAGTCTTTACGACCTTTGCCGTATCCGGTTCGGCCTTAACGGCCTTCTTCACCGTTTTCTTTGCAGGAGCAGCCTTTGCAGCAACCTTTTCAACCGTTGCAGTCGGCTTCTTTGCCACCTTGGCAACAATCTTCTGTTCAGCGGCCTTAGCCGTTTTCTTTTCAGCCTTTACTGCAGTTTTAGCAGCTGTCTTTGCTGCCGGCTTCTTTTCAGCAACAGTTTTCGTCGCAGCCTTAGCCGGAGCAGCCTTTGCTGCTGCGGCCTTCTTTACAGCTGCGGCCTTCTTTACAATTTCTTCTTTCTTTTTAGTAGTCATCTCGATCTCCTTCTATCAAATCTTACTGACCACGGGTCTTGCCCCAATTTCCGACACCCACTAAACCCAAGCGAATTCCAATAAACGATTCACTCCAGTTGCGGTCGTCGTCCGTCAGGCGCACCCCACCCTGAATGGCCAAATCCAAATTCATGCCCTTTCTCCCAAGTGGGAACCCAGCACCAATGGATCCGCCAATTTCAGAAACATCTTTTACATACCAACTCTTGTACCAGAGACCAGCCCGATAGGCAATGCGATCCCAGTAGGAATCATAGAAAACATCACTTCCATTGCGCTGATATCCCACAGATATATTAAAATCATTTTGCGTTTTTGTCACCTGAGACATGCTCCAACTACCGGCAACATTTTCAATATCGCGGTCCCAAGCACGCCAAGCAACATCAGCCATCACATGATGACGTTTATCCAAACGGTAGCTAACACCTGTTGCAAGCATTGCCGGCACCTTAATCGTGCGAGTTTTGCGGTTTGGAGCTAGCGTATCCAATTCACTAAATCTTAAGTTATACTCCAATTCATTCTTGAGCGTGTAAGGTGTCGTGAAAGAGAAGAAGTAAGATGCCATGCGACCACGATATTGCGCTGCAAACGTGTAATAAGCAGCATGGTTCTTAATGTTCCAATCGCCACTCACATAATCCGAAACTTCGGAACTATTTGTAGCCCAAGCATCTTCTTTAGCAATAGCACTATTGTCCGGTCCCAGCGTCAAGTTACGCGAGAAACTTCCCATTACAAAATGCGCCGAAGCACCAAGCGATACCGCCCTATAGAACGGAAGTCTAATGGCATAGGTTGGTACCAATTCATAGACACTGCTCTGGTACTCGATTTCAGCATCCCACATTTCTTCTACATCATGAATATCTTCACGCATCGAAGCAGAGTAATGTTGCCACAATGAGAAACCAAGCGAACCAAAGTCATTCAACGGGAACGTCAAGTTCATCGACGGCATCGTGACATTAGTTTTCGTGAAATGTGAATTCGAGCGATCTGCAGTCGAAACATCAAACAAGAAATTCAAGTTAAACGAGACCTTGGTATCAAAAGCCTGACGAGCCGGGTTCACCACAGAAACGCCTTCTGCATCACCCGTCTTTGCATTACCGGCAAAGCCACGACCAGCCATAGCAGCAGAACCGCCCATGATTTGTTCTTGGCCAAGAGCATCAAGACCTATCATCGAAGCAAAAGAAAAACTCGAAACACAAAGCAATGCACTAATAAACTTTTTCATTATTCCTCCCCACGCTTAGAGGCAAGCCACAACTTAAGCGTAGCGGGTTTGCTCTTGATAGTGCTAAAATCGTAACGTGCATAGTCTACATCAGAGAAAAGCACCTGAAGCGTATCTCCACTAGCAACCTTAATCAGATCCCCATTGGCAAGGCGTATTGAATCAGCCTTGGAAACGGTACGATCATACATCAACGTATCCTTATCCAAAATCAACGAATTTCCGAGAGACATAGACATCTTGAATGTGCGACCATCGCTAGCCCTGTTGATGAAATCCCGCAATCCAGCTGTTACCTGCAACGAAAGTGAATCTCCTTTATAAAACACCACATTCGGATGTCCCAAAGAATCGACTCTCAGAGTATTCACCCTATAACGTTCCGTGGATCGAACCGAAGTATCGGCACTATCCAGATAAGAAGCCACATTCACAAAAATAGGCATATTCATTTCTTGACTTCCCTTAGAATCGTCCTTGAAGAACGTCAACACGGCCATCACAACAGCCTGTCGCACATCGTTGCTATCACCTTCAACATAAGGGAAATTATCACCGTAGAAATCAGACAAAGCCTTCATAATCGGCTTGGAAGGGAACTCGACAACAAGAGAATCGCGACCGCCACCATGTAGCACAAGGCAGTCAGAGCATTCTTCGCGATTTGAGTAAATCGTTGCTTCGCGTATCGGAGCAAAGCTTTTGGCATAGTCCTTCTTACCCATAGCAACCATCATCAGCTGCGGATAGTACAGTGTATAAGCACCGCCATAGAAACGGAAAACATGCGAAGCCTCTGGAGCGGACAAGCGTATCTGCAAACGGCGATAGCCATCGCTCTTGTGAATTTCATCCACAAGTTCCTTTGGCATATCAATCGTCAAAAGAGAATCAGCAACAATACCGCCATTCTTATTGGTCGATCTATTTAAGGAAACGGTAATCGTCGTATCAGCAGAATGCTTCGGCGTCCAAGACTCAAGTTCATGGAACCAAACAGAGTCCGTCACATTATCCAGATCATTATATTCTGCAACACTGAGTTTTTCCGACACAATCCAGCTCACATGGACCTTCAACTCTTCCTCGATGGGGAATAAACCAGAAGGAACATAATCGGCACCATAATACGAATCCAAAAGTCTCAGATGCAAATAGGATTTTACGGAATCGGCCTTATTCAATGTATCAAGGAACTTATCCAGTCTGTAATCAAGAACAGCATCATAAGACGAACCAGGTACGGAACCGAACAAACCACGAACCATAGCCTGATCCGGCAAAGTATCCCTGTAAACTTCGGCAGACACAGGTTTCAAGTCACCGACCGTTACAGTCTGTACTTTGTAGCTGCTTGGCATCCCCTGATCAGAAAGCCAGTTAGACAAGCCATCGTCATCCGTATCAAACAAGCAGGACGACAAAACGAACGCCAAAAGCGGGAATAGAATAAATTTTTTCTTGTTCACTCAGAACTCCGAGTATTTACATGTAATAAAATTCGTGCATAATATAGCAAAATGAGAAATAGGAAATTAGGTTTTAGGGGTTAGGGATTAGGGAACTAGCAACTAAAATTGCTATATTTGCCTCGTAAAATTATTAGAGGTTATTATGCAGTTTAACGCTCATTTCAGAAATATCAACGGTGACGATACGTACCCGCTGACCGACGTCATTTACCGCAGCAAGGTGGACGGAAGCTTGCTCGAAGTCGAACACGACCGCGCAGCACTCGCCAGCCGCAGCCCGGAAGAATGGAAAAAGCTCTTTGCCGAACGCCGCATGAGCTTCAAGCCCGAAGACATGAGCGGTATCTGGAGCAAGCGTGAAATGGTTCTCCCGGACATTCCGGTCGAAGACATCGTCACCATGCGCGAAGGTTGGAGCCCGCTTTTTGATGCAGCTCCGCTCGCCAAGGACCTCGGTATCGGAAGCCTCAAAGTCAAGCTTTGCGGCAATTCCCATACCGGCTCCTTCAAGGACCTCGGCATGACAGTTCTTGTCAGCCAAGTGAACCACATCATCAAAAAGAACATTCACCCGATTGACGCTGTCGCGTGCGCCTCCACCGGCGACACTTCCGCCGCCCTCAGCGCTTACTGCGCCAAGGCCGGCATCCCGTCTATCGTGTTCCTCCCGGCCGGCAAGACAAGTACAGCACAGCTCATCCAGCCGATTAGCAACGGCAGCATCGTGCTCGCCCTCGACACGGACTTTGACGGTTGCATGAAGATTGTTCAGGAAGTCACGAAGGACAATCGCATTTACCTCGCGAACTCCATGAACAGCCTCCGCGTCGAAGGCCAGAAAACCATTTCTCCGGAAATCTGCCAGGAACTCGGCTGGACCGTTCCGGACACCGTGATTATCCCGGGCGGTAACCTCGGCAACGTAAGCGCACTCGCCAAGGGCTTCGAAGACTGCAAGGCCATGGGCCTCATCGACCGCATCCCGCGTATCATTGTCGCTCAAGCCGAAAATGCGAACCCGTTCTACCGCGCCTACACCCGCGGCTTCGACAAGCTCGAACCGGTTCAGGCCAAGAAGACTCTCGCAAGCGCCATCCAGATCGGTAACCCAGTCAGCTATCCGAAGGCCGTTCGCGCCATCCAGAAGACAAACGGCATGGTCGTAAGCGTCACTGAAGAAGAACTCGCAAACGCAGCACACCGCGGCGACCGCATCGGTCTCTACTGCTGCCCGCACACGGGTGTCGCTCTCGGCGCTCTCGAAAAGCTCTGCGCAGAAGGCAAGATCGCGAAGGACGAAAACGTCGTCGTCATCAGCACGGCACATGGCCTCAAGTTCACGGAATTCAAGGTTGCTTACCACGAACAGAAGCTCGAAAACATCGCTAGCAAGTACGCTAACCCTGTCTTCAAGGCTCCTGCCGAAATCGGCGCTGTCATGGACATCTTGAAGAAAGAGATGGCCGCACGCCGTCGCTAATGCGCAAGCATTAACAAATGCGTTTAAGCCACCGCTAATCGCGCGTTTCGTCATCCTCGCGCAGGCGAGGATCCTAGCATTATCGCCCTCGCTTATGCGAGGGCTTTTTTATACCCATACAATACGAGATATCGGTTCATCTTTAAGATGATAAATAACCGTCTAGAGAATGGAAGCGTCGGCCACAACCTTAAAAGGCGAGTATGCCTCAAGGCGAATGTAGCATTCATACTTGTATGAATATAACTGAGCCGTTTAGCATGACGCAAAGCGTCAACGCAGCGGGGCTGCTTGCAGACCCATTGCTGAGCCGTAAGGTTGGCGCTTGCGCCAGGATGGGCTTAAGTATTCTCCGAGCTGGGGCCCCTCCCGCATAACTTCTTTTTTCTGAAAAAATCTTTTTTATAAAAAAAGAGAAAGGGCTCTAAAAGAGCCCTTTCCTAAGAAGGAGAAAATATTGAGCGGTTTCCAGAACCTTGAACCTATCAGGAGGGGAGCAATGATAAAGTCGTTTCAGGATTTACCCTTCCAACCATTCTCAACACTCTAAATATACCAAAATGATAGGGGCTCGGTTCTTTCGTTTTTCTTATTTCTTCACTCAATAAAATTTACCTTTTCAACTTTTACACCTAATATTAAGTTTTTAACACAAATATCAGCGTCGCAAAAGTTGGTACAAAGTAATTTTATTCTTCTCTGAAGATAATCTTGCACTTCGGAACGAAACGGAAGCCACCGCGGCGGTGACGTTCGATTTCAAAGAACTTCTTAACACCTTCGCTCGGATGTTCCGGATCGTCAGAGCCATTGATATGAGCAATAACGCGGTTCAACCGGCTCTCGAAGTTCGGGCGAAGCGGGTCCATGCAAATCGCCGGATCGCGCTTGAATTCACGGTTTTCATATTCTTCACGACCGGTCACTGTATATTCGCGAAGCAAGTTGCGGAGAATACGAGCCGGAACGTTACGCATGAGATGCTTACTGTTCACGGAGATCGAGTCATCGCTCTTGTAGTAAACAATCGTGACAGAATCGTTCATGGCATCGAGCAACTGTTCGTGAGCCTTCTGGATCGGAGCCCAAGCAGCGAATTCCTGCTTCACCACAGAGCTCATCAACTTGAGGAACGGTTCCGATGCATTCACGTTAGCCTTGAAGTTGAATTCAAGAACGTATGCCGGAGCACCGTAGTAGCAATCCTTTTCGATGAGGAGCGCGCCGGTCTTCGGGTCGCGGATGTCCACCAAAGAACGGACACATCCAATAGATTTTTCCACATCGCTCTTCCATTCGAGGTTGTGTTCCTTGATGCAATCTTCAAACGTTGCATGGCGGCCAACCAATTCACCCTTGATATAGACACCGCCGTCTTCCTTCATTTCGGCAGGGACTCTGTTTTCAAGAGCTTCAATAAACGAGGTCTGCGTGGCGAGGTAGCTAATGTGTTCGTAAGCAGGCGTGTTCAAGAGGAGCGGTCCGATGTTGATCATACTGCGGATCCAACGCATCGGGTTTGCAGCGAGAACACCCGGAGTTTCGAACTGGAACGTGAAGTCCACCTTACGATTTCCGTTGATAACTTCATTACGGAGAATGTTAGACTTAGTGAGGAACGGATAACGTTTCGGAATAATTTCAAGGCAAAGTTCGCGAGCGTCTTCAGCAGAGTAGAACGAAGAGACAAACGGCAAGTAGGAGCGAAGCACGCTACGAGCAGGAACAGCTTCAAATGCAGCACAGCGTTTCACAATACGTTCAATGAATTCATCTGGATTTTCGCCGCGTTCGTACAACCATGCGACGATGTTGTCCATTATGAATCGGTAAGCGCTTTCATCTACATATGAATCTTCGAAATACAAATCATTTAGAAGTTTCACGTTGAATCGTGAATCTCGTTTGACCAAGGTCAATATATCCTTGACCGGGTAAGACATCAGTAATTCAATGTGTGCTAGCTGAAGGAATAGATTTGAAACCATTTCACTCACCTCACTTGTTCATAAAAATTCATTAGCTATATTTATAATATAGCAATCAAATAAAAAAAACATACGTAATAAGCTACATATAAAAGCGAAAATGGCTGAAATTCACCTTTTATCCGATGAAATCATCAATAAAATTGCTGCTGGCGAGGTCATAGAACGCCCCGCATCGGCCGTCAAGGAACTTATTGAAAACGCAATTGACGCCGGAGCAACTCGAATTCAAGTCCAAATCGAACAAGGTGGAAAGAAAAAAATTCAGGTTACAGACAATGGCAAAGGCATGGGAAATGCCGATCTGGAGCTCTGTTTTTTACGCCATACCACATCCAAATTAACAAATGCAGACGACTTATTTCACCTTCAGACAAACGGTTTCCGTGGTGAAGCAGTCGCCTCGATTGCCGCTGTATCCAAATTAACCATTACAAGCGCTACACAAGATGGCGAAAGTGGTCGAATTGTCATCAAAGGTGGTGAAATTGTCGAAAGAGAGGACGTTCAGGCAAGTCGCGGCACGACATTCCTTGTAGAAGACCTTTTCTACAATACGCCCGTGCGCCGCACATTCCTCGGCAGCGAAACTTCGGAATGCTCCCGCATATTGGATATTGTCATCAAGACCGCCATTTCGCACCCGGAAATTCGCTTTGACTATAAAGTAGGCGATAGGACCGTCTTTACGGGCGTTCCCGGCGAGCTCCGCAGCCGCATTGCCGAAGCCATCGGCTCCAAAGTCGCCAAAGGCTTATTGCCCGTCGATTACACCGAAGCGGGCGTCCATGTGACCGGCTACATCTCCCCCACCACGGAGACGAACGGCAAGCGCAACCATCAATTTTTGTTCATGCGAAACCGTCCCATCGAAAACAAGATGGTGAGCAAGGCGGTCTCGCAAGCGTACGAACCGTACGGAGCACAGTGCAAGCCCGTGACGGTGCTGTTTTTGGACATGCCCGACATGGAATTCGACATCAACGTGCATCCGGCAAAGCGCGAAGTCCGTTTTGCCAACGGGAACTTGGTGTTCCTCGTCGTGACACACGCCATCCGCGATACGTTTACTAAAGATTTGGAAGCAAATTCGCCGTTCATTGACTTAAGCGATGAGTTTATGGGGAAACCGACAGCGTCTACTTCGGCGCAGTCGCCGTTCACGCAGACGCCTTTCGCGCAGTCTTCGTCGACGCAGTTCACGCAGACGCCTTTTGAACAGTCTACGCAACCTGCCCCCGCCACATTCTCGGAACAGCCGAAAAACGACCTTCCGTGGGAAACCGCGCAGTCTACAAAGCCCGCAACCAAGCCCTACGCACTGCCACCAAAAGCAACAAGTTCACTTTCGGACAAAAAATCCAAATACGACGTAAGTGACGATGTTCAGGATTTATTTTCACTCCCCGAGTACGGCAAGATTATTTCACTGGAACCCGACCATAGCAAACCCGCTCCGCCACCCGAAACGCCGTGGGCCCCGCCATCGTTCTTCCAGATTGCAAACACGTACATTGCCGGCGAAGATTCCAACGGCCTACTGATCATCGACCAGCACGCCGCCCACACGCGAGTGCTCTTCGAGCAAGCCATGGAATCGCTCCAGAACAACATTGCGCAGGACAGCCAGGAACTTTTGTTCCCAGAGCTCATCGACCTTTCCAAGCAAGAAAAGGAAATCTTCCGCAATGTAGACGAGCAGCTCCGCAAGCTGGGATTCTTTGTGGAACCGTTTGGTGGCGACACCTACCAAATCCGTTCCATTCCGAGCGCACTCCCGCTTTCGCGTGCCGCCAAAGCGGTTCACGATTTTCTGAACGATGTTGACGAAAACGACACGAAGAACGACATGGTCAAGTTCCAAGAAGCGATTGCCAAATCTTGGGCAAAAACAAACGCTTACCAGGCAGGCGACAAGCTCAAGCCCGAAGAAATTACAGCGCTTGTAGGTCAGCTAATGATAACGCAAGATCCGCTCAAGTCGCCCTTCGGAAGCCCAACGCTCATGCGCTTAACGCTTGAGGAATTGAGCAAGAAATTCAGACACTAGTTCGCTAGAAGTCTTACCGACATCCAAAGCCTTGCGGAGACGCAAGGCTATTTCGTCTGCAGTTCCGATATCCTGCTGGAACAAAGCATCGACAATAGTTTCTGCCATGCGGTCGTTCAGTTTATGGCGAATGATAAATTCCGGAGTCACGCCGCATCCGAACATAGCATTCGGAAGCGATAAGTAATCGGACTTGACCATCAACTTACCCATCGCATAAGTCAGAAAATCTGGAACGATGCAAGCCGCAAACGGAATCCCGACACAAGCCATTTCAAGCGTACTCGTTCCAAAAGAGGTAAGAGCCGCAGAGTATGCAGAATAAAAATTCAACCTTTCACTAACGCCCTTGGGAGCAACAACAACCTTCAACCAACTCGGCAAGCGACCATCATACAATTTTTCAAGAGCCACCAATAGCGGAACTTCCAAATATTCTCTAGAAGCAACAACAATCACATCCGGAAGCGGCCCCACATTGCGTTCAGCCCATACTTTGCGGTATTTTTCGGCAACTGTTATAAACGAAGGCAAGTTGCGGAGCGCACTGTCTCGGCGACTTCCCGGTAAAAGCAACATATCGGACTTAGGCTCAACACAATCATAAACCCAACTTGCAATCGGGTGTTTGATGCGGACCGTTTCACAGCCCATCTTCTTATACGCTTGGGCTTCAATATCAAAGAATACCGCCAAGCGGATATTACTAGCCTGCTTAAAGACTCCCGCGCGTTTCGATTTCCACGCCCAGACTTGCGGAGGCGCTACATACAGCATGGGTTTGCCCCACTTCTTGGCAAATCCCGCAAGCTTCATATTAAACCCAGGATAATCAATAGCGATAATACCAAGGCATTTTTTGGATTCCGCCGCATCTTTTAAGACATCAAAAACATTCTTTAACGAAAAATACTTCGGCACCACATCGCCAACCCCCGAAACAGGGAGTTCATTGTAATCCCACAACGGCGAAAGGCCTTTCTCCTGCATCAACGGACCACCCACGCCAATCGTCTTAAAGCCCTGCGCATTAGCCGACGCCACCATCTCGGCGCCAATCATGTCACCGGAATCCTCTCCCGCACAGAAAAGGATATAAGGAGAATTTTCTTCGTTAACGTTTTGCACGATTCGATACCCAAACCTTCGGAGCGCCTAAATCTGTTTTAAGCCACTGCAATAATTCCTGAGTATATACAACTTTATATTTTTTTAGGACAACGACATGCTCAAAACCCGATTCTGCCTCCAAATGGAACACCAATTCGCATCCATGGCAGTACTCATCGGCCAAATTAGCCTTCATTTCAACTTCTAGCTTGTCTAGGAATTCATCCGTAAGCATACCGACCGTAAATGTGGCATGGATATAGTTCACCATGTCGCAACGCACGCGGTCCAGTTGTATAACTTCTTCGACGATAATTTGGTAACCATCACGGTCACGCTGTTGCTCCAAAACGCCCTTTACAAGCACACGATCGTCAACAGAAACCGTATCGCGCAAACGCTCCCAAACATCCTTCTTAAAGAACATTTCAACTTCGCCTTGGAAGTCTTGGATAGCGCCAGAACCAATCGTATCGCCGCGCTTTGTTTCGATGGAACGCATGCGAATGACAACGCCACCCACAACAACAGTATCGCCAACAAAACGAGTAATTTCATCTTCCGAAAGCGAACAAGAAGTAAAGCCCTGCAATTCCGGGCGGAACTCATCTAACGGGTGGCCCGAAAGGAAAAGCCCCAGCACGCTGCGTTCCTTGTTGAGCATTTCCATTGCGGTCCATTCTTCGGCTTCTTCCAAGACTTCGGCCGTATTCGGCATAGCTGCAGCGCCACCCAAATCAAATAGCGACACCTGACCTTTGGCCTTGTCTTCTTGACTGCGCATGGCAACTTCCAATGCGCGGTCCACCGTTGCACATTGCACGGCACGGCTTCCCGGCAGGTCGTCCAAGGCGCCAGCCATAATCAAGCATTCCAAAACCTTCTTGTTGAGCGGCGGGCGTTTTTCAGGCTGCGCCGCCTGATATTCCGTGACGCGCTTGCAGAAATCAAAGATGTCCTTGTAAATGCCACGGCGTTCACGTTCCGCGACAACATCATCGACAACCGCAATACCCACGTTACGGATACCGGCAAGACCATAAAGAATTTGGCCTTTCGTATTGGCAGAGAACACACCCAACGATGTGTTAATGTTCGGTGACAAGACTTCAATTCCAAGACGCTTACATTCCAAAATGATGGTCACCGTATCTTCGGTCTTACCCATCTTGGATGTCATGGATGCAGCCATGTATTCCGGACCGTAATGCGTCTTGAGGTACGCCGTCTGGTAAGCCACGTAAGCGTAAGCAGCAGCATGACTCTTGTTGAATGCGTATCCGCAGAACGGAAGCACAGCATTCCACACCTTCTGAATCATGTCACGGTCGTAGCCCTTATCCAAGCACTTCTGGAAGAACTCCGGTTCGAGTTTCGCCATCTTTTCCGGCATTTTCTTAGCCATGATACGGCGGATGTTGTCAGCACCACCCAGTGTGTAGCCACCCAAAATCTGGGCAAGCTTCATCACCTGTTCCTGGTACACAATCACACCGTACGTTTCGCCAAGCACCTGCTCCAGATCTGGATGGTAGCAATCGATTTCTTCCTTGCCGTTCTTACGAGCAATAAAGTGCGGGATCTGGTCAATCGGCCCCGGTCGGTACAGAGCGTTCATAGCGATCAAATCGAAAATTCGAGTCGGCTTTAGTTCGCGCAAGTACTTCTGCATACCCGGAGATTCGAACTGGAACACCGTCGTGGTAAGGCCCTTGCCCAAAAGTTCGAACGTCGCCTTGTCATCAATTGGAATCTTGTTCATCACCAGCTTGATGTTGCGGTTCTGCTCGACCATCTTGACCGTATCTTGAATGATGGACAAGTTGATAAGCCCAAGGAAGTCCATCTTCAAAAGCCCGATGTCTTCGGCGTAGTGCTTATCGTACATCACCACCGGCGTATCTTCGGGCGCGGCACGGTACAAAGGCGCAAGGTTGTAAATCGGAGTCGGCGTAATCACCACGCCGCAAGCATGCACGCCGGTCTGGCGCGGCAAATCTTCAAGTCGCTTTGCGACATCCCAAAGGTTCTGGTAGCTTGCACGGCTGCCAATCATCGCCTGCAACGGTTCCGGGCTATAACCATCTTCGAGGTTGTTGCCCTTCTTGTCCTTACCCGTCCAAGCTTGCTTTAAGCTAAAGTTCAACGTGCGCTGCGGGAACAGCTTGGTAATGCCCTTCGCTTCGGCAGGCGGAATTCCAAGCACACGCGCCACGTCAGTAATGACCGCCTTCGACTTGAGCATACCGTACGTAATAATCTGGCCCACGCACTCCTTGCCGTATTTATCCGTCACGTACTGAATCACGCGACCGCGGTCACGGTCTGCAAAGTCCGTATCGATATCTGGCATGGACACACGTTCCGGATTCAAGAAACGTTCAAAAAGGAGGTCGAAAGTGAGCGGGTCAATGTCGGTAATACCGATGATGT
>CAMUYW010000036.1 GCA_947165045.1 uncultured Fibrobacter sp.
AGAAATTATTTTCAAGAGAAAGTCCCGTCGTTATCGAGAAAACTTCTCCCGGAAGTCCCGCTGTGTTAAACTGAGCCTTTTCAGAGCCGTAATCGTCTTCAGGATTTTCCTTGTGATACTTGATGAGCGTATTCCAATAAATCTTTTGATCCTTAATAAACTGATAATCAAAATTCAGCAAATTATTGAAATCATACACCTGCACCGTACGCAATCTCGGGAGTCCCATGGACACGAGCTCACCCACATTCTTTTGCGCCGTATCGCAGCTAAACCAGTTGCGGCAATGGACTCGGCTCGTATCGGTAATTTTATTTTCAGCATAACCGAACGAAAAATAATCGCTAAAATTCAAATTTTTCGCAAAGAAATTTTTCTTATCCAGTCCAAGAGAAGCACCGAAATTATAGCCTTCGGAGGTTGATTCCTTAATGCGATTTTCAACGCCCTGAATCTGCTTATCAAAAGCACCAAAACTTGCACCCAACGAAATTTGGTCAAACCAGGCGTTCATCAAATTTGCAAAAGCCTGCACATTGTAAGAGGTATAATGGTCGTGATCGCGAACAACGCTCGTATCCGCGCCAATAGAGCTCTTCATGTATGGAGCTGTAAATTCGTAATCGTTATCGGAATGGTTAAAGTAACCAGACACGCCAATTTCAAGGCTTGTAGCGCCCGCAATGCTATCAATCAAATGACTTGCGGAAACTGACGCTTTGTGCGTATTGAAGCTCGAAAAACTGTAAGAAGCGTCTACAGAATTTGTCGGGCGTTTTTTAGTCACAATGTTAATGGCACCGCCTGCGCCATCCGTTGCAAAGCGCGCCGGGATATAGCCCTTATAAACTTCAATATCTGCAATTTGATCGATGGGAATATCGTCAAGTCCCAAATTTCCCTGCGTTTCAACAGGAACACCGTTGACAAGCACCTTAATGTTCTTGCCTTCCATGCCGCGGATATTGATTTTGCCTTCGCTACCCATTCCGCCAGACTTGCGCACTTTCACGCCAGACGCAGAATTAATCGCCTTAGAAACGCTCTTGCTCGTATTTTGCAATTCAGCGGCATCAATCGTAGAAACCGTTTCTACCTGTTTTGCAATGGCAGCCTGTTCCGCTTCGGATTCAGTCTCGACCGAAAGCAAGTCCAATCGCGTGACATCTTCCGAATTTGCAGAGGAGTTCGTAGCCGCGGTACCATTCGCCGAGACATTTGCAGCATCCGTGCTAATTGCCGGACTTTCATTTTCATCCGCAAAATCATCAAATTGCGTCACTTCATCATCTTGCGCAAAAACAGCCACAGTCAAAACTGCGGCACAAGCAAGCACAAATCTCATTCTTTTATAGATATTCATTATCAAAAAAAATTTCAAAATTGAAAAAAAAAGCGTCGGCCAAGGAAAAATTTTTCGCTTGGCCGTTAGGCCTCATAATCTTACTTCAGCGGTACAATCCACATCGGAATCTGTTCGGACTTGGCAATCTTTTCAGCCTTATCCGTCTTCGGATCATAGCGGAAGTAAGCATTGCCATCTTCTTCAGTAGAGACCGCAAAGACAACCTTGCCATCATCTTCAACGTACTTGCCGTAGCTGGCCCAGCTCGAAGAATAACCAATCGGCAAAGCCTTAATCGTCTTCTTTGCAAGGTTAAGCTGCACCGGCTTGCAAGTGTTATTGTGATAGCTATCCATGTCCGTCCAGGCCTGCTTCAAATCGACCATCACGTTCAAGAAAGCATAGACAACGCCATCCTTCTCGTTCGATGCCGGAGAGAGGTACTTGAAATTATCCTTCTTTGTAATGCCATCAATAGCGACATCCTTCGTGATGTACCAGGCATAATCCTTGTCAAACTTGGTTTCACCCACCTTGATACGGAGGAAGCCATCGACCTGGCCCGGAGCGTAGCCCCAAGAAGCATTACTGTAGCAGTAGATATAGCCATCGATAACGGTAAATGCCTGGTTCTGGGAGTCATCCAAGGAACCCACGGCAGCAACGCGGTCATCCTTAGCAACAGCGACGACTTCGTCCTTCTTGACATCGATAATGGCGACCTGAGCTTCGTTACCCGTAGCATAATCGCTCACGTTCTGCAAGAGGCCCACATAGAGGCGACCGTCAACAATCACGCCAGTTCCCGGGCTCACCACGAGAGCATCCTTATCCTTGTACTTGGAAAGGTCAATGGCGCCCGTCTTCTTCATGGTTTTCGGGTTGATGATGATCAAGGAATCGAGCATACCGCCCAAATAAGCCTTTTCATCGTTGACAAAATAAATGTGGTTTACCCAAGTTCCCGGGAGAGAGAGCTTTGCGGTCACCTTGCCAAGCTTGTTGTTTTCAGCCAAGCTGTAACGGGAAATAGAGCCAACATCCAAATCAGCGATGAACAGGGAATTATCGTAATAGACAACACCTGCACGCGTACCGACTTCAACAAAGTCCTTGCCCAAATCATCCGTGTGGTCCAAAGACATCGTGCCGATAAACATTGTTTCGCCGGTCGAAATGGAAGTCGCAAATTCACGCTTGTAATCGCCATCGTCAGATGCCGAAGACGAAGAATCGTTACCGCAAGCGGCCAAAACACTTGCCGCAACAAAAGAGAGTGCCAAAAGCTTTTTATTCATACATGACTCCTAGTGTTATACACCTTTTAAGTTTCGACCGCATTTTAGAAATCCAAAAAGTTCGCCTCAACTCCAAATGGACTCGGAATAATCCAAAAAGTTAGATTTGACTAATTACATCTTTAAAACAAATCGCTAAAAAATTAAAATTGGGGCGAAAACAAAAAGCAGGTAACATATGAGTGTTTTTAATCAATTAAAACCTTACATGCAATCGCGGAAATATCTGTTCCCGTTTGCACTCTTATTTTCTGCATTGAGTTCCATTGCAGGAATCATCCCCTTTATATACGTATGGTTCGTTGTGCGCGAACTATTCGTTTCGACGGGAAACATCTCGTACGAAAACGTCACCCATTACGCGACAATGGCGGTCATCTTTTCAGCCGTAAGCATCGTCCTTTATTTTTCGGCACTCATCTGCTCGCATTTAGTAGCATTCCGCGTCGAAGGCAATATCCGTCGAGTGACTATTGAAAAAATGCTCAAGCTCCCGCTCGGATTTTTTGATCGTAACACTTCTGGGCGCATCCGCAAGATCATTGACGATAACGCCGCCGTCACGCACACTTTCATTGCGCACGAACTCCCCGATTTAGCGGGAACCGTTATCGTTCCCGTCATTTCGCTCGTTCTGTTGTTCATTTTCGATTGGCGTTTGGGAATCGCATCGCTCATTCCAATCGCATACGCCATCATCACGCTTGGAACCAAGATGAACAAGAGCAAGGACTTTATGCAAAAATACATGAAGTCGCTTGAAGACATGAATACTGAAGCGGTCGAATATGTGCGCGGTATCCCCGTCGTCAAAGTTTTCCAGCAAACGATTTACTCTTTCAAGAACTTCTACAACACCATTGATGATTACCACAAGATGGTCACGGCTTATTCTAGCAGCTGGAAGTTCATCATGTGTTCTTACACAACGCTCATCAACGGCGTCGCATTGATTCTCGTTCCGGTCGCAATCATCATCATTTCGCATTCCGGAAACACCGCCGCCACAATTATCGACTTGATGCTCTACATTCTCGTAACACCCGTTTTTTCGCAATGCGTGATGCGTAGCATGTACTTGGGCCAAGCACTCAACAACGCAAGAATTGCCATCAACAGCATCGAATCCCTAACAAATTATCCGACACTTGCCAAGGCCGAAAATCCGAAGCCCATCAATAATTTCAATATTGAATTCAAGGATGTCAGCTTCACTTATCCGGGCACAGAAAATCAAGTGCTGAAGAATATTTCGTTCAGCATCAAGGAAGGCACAACCGTCGCACTCGTCGGCGCATCGGGCGGCGGTAAGAGCACCATCGCCAAACTCGTCCCGCGATTCTTCGATGTGACAGGCGGCGAAATCCTCGTCGGAGGCACGCCCATCAAGGAAATACCCCAAGAAGTCCTCATGAAAAAAACATCATTCGTTTTCCAGAATACTCGACTTTTCAAGAAGAGTATTTTGGAGAACGTCCGTTACGGAACTCCTGAGGCCTCCATCGAAAGCGTCAATAAAGCATTAGATCTCGCCCAATGCCGCGAAATCATTGACCGCTTGCCCGACGGCATCAACACCGTCATCGGCACGAAGGGCACTTACCTTTCTGGCGGTGAGCAACAACGCATCGTACTTGCAAGAGCCATTCTCAAAAACGCTCCCATCGTCGTTCTCGACGAAGCCACCGCATTTGCCGACCCCGAAAACGAGCACCTCATTCAAAAAGCATTGCAGACACTTTCTAAGGGCAAGACCGTTTTGATGATTGCCCACAGGCTCACAAGCATCGTCAACGCCGACCAAATTCTTGTTGTGCAAGGCGGTGAGATCGTAGAACGCGGCACGCACAAGGAACTCGTAGAAAAGGGCGGCATATTCGCCAAGATGTGGAACGATTACCAGCAATCCGTCCGCTGGACCATCGGCGGAAACGCCAGCGAAAACAAGGGCAACAACAATGGAGGCAACAATGTATAACTGGATTAAAAGTCGTTTTGCCCTCTCTGACGAAGGCACAAAAACATTTATCAAGGGCGTTTTTTGGACAACTTGGCATTACCTCACGCTCATGCTCCCGCTTTCCTTTGTATTCCTGTTCTTGAAAGAATACATGGCAAAGATGGAAAAACCGTCCGCAGAACCGCACAACATATTCATTTATTTGCTAATTGCGCTCGTCATTTTCTTGGTGATGTACGTAATTTACGCACTCTCGTATAGCAGCACCTACGACTCCGTTTACCTGGAATGCAAAAAGCGCCGCATCACGCTTGCCGAAAAGCTCCGCAAGCTTCCGCTTTCGTTCTTCGGCAAAAAAGATCTTTCCGATTTGACCTCCACCATCATGGCCGACGTCAACTCGCTCGAAATGATTTTCTCACACGCCGTTCCAGAGATTTTCGCAGTCGCTATAATGCTCCTCATCTGCGCCGTAGCACTCATCATCTACAATCCGTTAATGGGAATTGCACTCTTGTGGGTTGCTCCGTTTGCTGGCTTGCTCATTTTCTTCTCGCGCAAGATGCAGTTCAAAAACTTCAAGCACACGTACGATTCTGGCCGAGTCATTTCTGAAGACATTCAGGAATGCCTTGAAAACATCCAGGAAATCAAGGCTTACTGCGAAGAAGAAAGCATCTGCAAGACGATGGACGAGCACTCCAAAAATCACGAGAAGAGCCAAATCAAAGGTGAATTTTCGGTAGGCGTTATTTTGAATGGCGCTCAAGTTTTCCTAAAATTCGGTCTTGCATCCGTCCTCATTTTCGGCTCGATACTCCTTGCACAAAATAAGCTCAGCGTATTCGATTACCTTGTGTACATCGTCTGTGCTTCGACCATCTATAGCCCCATTTACCTCGTCCTGAACAACATGGCAGAATTATTCTTCTTGGATGTCCGCCTCAAGCGATTCAAGGAAATGGACAACATGGAAGTGCAACACGGTACCACAAAATTCACTCCCAAAAATTTTGATATCGAATTTAAGGACGTGAGCTTCTTCTACAACGAAGACAAGCAAGTTTTGAAGAATGTATCGTTCACCGCAAAGCAAGGCGAAATCACCGCACTCGTCGGGCCGTCTGGCAGCGGAAAGACAACCGCAGCAAAGCTCGCCGCTCGCTTCTGGGACATTCAAGGCGGTACAATCACGCTCGGCGGCGAAGACATTTCGAGAATCGATCCCGAAACTCTCCTCAAGAACTTCTCCATCGTTTTCCAGGATGTCGTGCTCTTCAATACTTCCATCCGCGACAACATCCGCATCGGTAAACGCGATGCCACCGACGAAGAAATCCTCCGTGCCGCGAAACTTGCAAACTGCGACGACTTTGTCCGCAAACTTCCGCAAGGCTACGACACCGTCATCGGCGAAAACGGTGACACGCTTTCGGGCGGCGAACGCCAACGCATCTCGATTGCACGTGCCATCCTCAAGGATGCTCCGATTGTCCTCCTCGACGAAGCCACTGCAAGCCTCGATGTCGAAAACGAATCCAAGATCCAGCAGAGCATTTCGGAACTTGTGCAGAACAAGACCGTCATCATCATCGCTCATCGCATGCGCACCATCGCGAACGTCGACAAGGTCGTTGTTCTCGACAAGAACAAAGTTGCCGAAGTCGGCTCCCCTGCCGAACTCAAGGAAAAAGGCGGCCTCTTCTGCAAAATGCTCAAACTGCAAGAAGTGAATTAAGACTCATTCGAAAACCACCTACAAAATTGCCCCGGAGAAATCCGGGGCAATTTTCTTTAGTTACACATCAAACAAAAAAGCATAAAACACATAAAAAACGACAATTACGATATCTTAAATAGTATATTTATAAGAAAATTTCGTTTTTTATTCTTTAATCAGAGGCTTAAGAATGGATCTGTCAATACTAGCAAAAATAATCATCTCAATACTAGGAAAAGCGGCAACCCCCGCAATAATCATCCTACTTTTCGTTTTATTCGGTTATTACATTCAGAAAGTTAGGCAAATTAGCAAATGCAATAAAGAATTAAGAAAAGCACTCAATACCAATGATCCTTTATCTTTTATACAAACAAATCTACCGACAGAAAAATTTTTAGCAAAAAACTATGAAATCAGTAAGAGTTTGACTCTGGATTCAGGCGAACAAAAAACAACCGAATTTGCAGAAGATTATTTCAATTTAGCAAACATTCTTTCTATAAGGCATATCAACCGCCAAGCCATGTCCGCAGCGGCAGGAATACTTGTTGGCATTGGCGTTCTTGGAACATTTATTGGTTTAACAATAGGCATTGCTGGAATAGATTTGGAAAATCTAAAGCCAGGAATAAGAACATTACTTGGAGGTATGCAAACAGCGTTTCTCACTTCTGTAGTAGGTATGATTCTTTCATCTTTTTACACATTTCTCGAGAAAGACGCTCTTAACCGCTTAACAAGAACATGCGTTAAATTGTGCGAAAAGCTAGACGAACTCTATTTTATATCGGAATTAGAAAAACAACAAATTCTAACGAACCGTCAAAACAAGCTTTTTCTGGAGCAAGTCGCTATTATAGTTCATGACATAAAATCAGTCGATGACGACGCAAACGAGCTTACCATTGGAAATATGCTAAGAGATATAAAGCAATCAAACGAATACCAAATTGACGTTTTGAATGCTATGGCAGAAAACATATGCAATGGTCTAGGGGAAAAATTTAAAGAACTGGCAGACGCAATACAAAATCCTGCCGCAAACATGGCAAACGGCATTGTAGAGGAACTGAAGACGGCAATAAGCCAAATGGCGAATTCCGTGGAAGCAACCGTTAATTCCATAACAAAAGGAAATCTAGATAAGGTTAGCGATCAATTAGGGAACGCCATTCAATCGTTAGAGACATTCCCACAAACAATGGCGCTACTTTCTGAAAAAATGCAAAATAATATGGAATTACTGGGAAAACAGGTATCTAACATAAATACAGAAACAGCGCAAGTCGGAGCTAATCTCGCAGACAAACAAGCTTCCTTAAACCAACAATCCGCAGATATTCTGGATAAGTTCCAAAATGGGATGAGCGACACAACTGAAATATTAAAGGAAGTAAAAAAATCTCTCGCCGAATTTGAAAAATTACATCAGCAGGCAGCAGCAACCATTGAGAAGATCCGCAATGCTGCAACAAGCGTTGAATCAGCAAGCAAGAATATTAACGATGCACAAAGCAAATTTGTAACAACGAATAACAATGTATTCGAAACAATAAAGAAAATGCTTGACAAAGCCATAGAAGATACACAGAAAACATTTGACAATATCAAGGCTACAGTCAACGAATCCGTCAATCTCAAAAAAGATTTTGAAATGGTCCAGCAAAATTTAGGAAACATATTCGAGGAAATGAATAACGGGCTACAAGATTATTCGAAGGCTGTTTCCGACAACACCGCACAAATAATGAGTTCCTTCACAACACCTATGACAGACGCCATTGGAAGCCTAAAAACTGCAATCGATGATTTGGATTCCGTTGTTGAACAAATACCCAACAAGAAGTAATACGTAAAATGTCTAGAAGAAAAAAGCCAGAATCCATAGAATCAGACCAGAATCCGTTCGCACTCTCTACGGGCGACCTAATGTCGGGGCTGATGTTCATATTCGTGTTGCTTTTAGCTGCACTAATGTTACAAATTCAGCGACAAAACGACAAAACTCAGAATCAAATCAAAGATTACAATCGAATAAAACAAGAAATATATGTGGATTTAAAAAAAGAATTTGGAAAGGACACTTTAAAATGGAATGCTAAAATAGATTCAGCAAAACTTAGCATACGCTTTCAAAAGCAATCTGCATTATTTGATTATGGCAAAATTGAATTAAAAAATGATTTTAAAGAAATCTTGGACGATTTTTTTCCTCGTTATATGAAGCTCATTACCAAAAAAGAATATCGCAACAATATCGAAGAAATCAGAATAGAAGGACATACCGACAGCAGAGGCTCTTACGAATCGAATATGGAACTATCACAAGGAAGAACCAGATCTATTTTAAATTACTGTTTAAACAACAATATGCCAGACACGACTTTAGATTCGGCAACAACTCTTGCAGAATGGGCTAAATTTAGAATAACAGCAAATGGTTTATCATACAGCCATTTAATAAGAAATTCTGATTCAACAGAAAACTTCGAATTATCTCGCAGAGTTGAATTCCGAATTAGAACGAACGCAGAATCTAAAATGGAAGAAATTTTAGACAGCCTTCAATCCAAGGATTAGCCATTATGTCAATGATGGATATTCTAAATAAATATGAAAAATCCACCTTTGTCAAGATGGCAAAGTTATCGGTATCATTATCCCTAAAAAAACACATACAAAACAAAGCAGATGTCTTAAAAAACATTTCAGAACAATTATGGAACGGGAAAGATCCACAAATAGATAACGACTTAATCAAAGTAATTCAAAATAAGTTGTCTACAAATTCTAATGATTATAGTTTCAAAGAATGCCGTTTCATGGCACTCTATCCAGAAGAAATTGTCGGCAGCAATTTAGATTATTATTCTAAGATTCGAACAATTCTTGAAAAAAATTGGCAAGATAGTTTTTTACGAAGACTTTTTATTTCCGTCATAAACCACTGGGATAAAGTTACTTCAAAAAGCAACGAAGCAAGACATCTGCACAAGTTATTCACTCAAAAACTTAATAATTATGAAGGAAATAACTATAGAATCATTTTTTGGAAAAATAACAAGCAATTTTTTGCAGATGAAAAAGGTGCATCAAAAACAGGCGAATATTTAAGAAGCCAAAAGTATGACTCGCCATTAAAAGCGCTTGAAATACTTAAATTGCCAGATTCATATTTTTCAGCCCCTTATTTTCACGATGTCATCAGAACATTCTACTACGGTATAACGGAAATACCAAAAGATTTAGAAGCCGTACTAACTCGCCACGGCGATCTTGAAACAAAAAAAATAATTCTATCAGATTTAATAATAAAAGCCAAATGCAATAGTCAATTATTAAGTCAGAAAAAATCCTTACAATATTTAGCATTAAATCTTATTGGTCATCCATCAAATCCTGGATTGTGGGTTTCAGCAGGAAAAGATTCCAAAATCGATGAAAAAATTAAAACAGCAAAAAAGATCATCAATCAATGGCTTATTGAGACTTTTGTTGACGAAATATTCTCACACTTCATTAACGATCCAAGACGTCGAAAATTTTGGTTAAGATACGCAAAAGCCGAAGTAATTGAGGACGTAAAGGTTGTAGGATGCCGTTCAATCGGAGCTAAGTTAGCCTCTATCGACTCTTTAAGAGAATCAATAGAATACAACTATATTCAAACAAGAAAGAATGAAAATCTTTGCGCATTCGTAATGCAAATAAAGGGATTTTGCCTCGTGGAATTTTCAGACATTAACAATGCCCTATATATTTATCATGACGATTCAAAAATTCAAGACCTAGAACGATTGGTCAAACAGAAACGCTATACATCATCCGTTATCGATTTAAAGAACACAAACTTAACATTATCAAAATGCCCCAATGCAAATGGAGATTGTCGTTTCGGCCACTTCGATGGTTGGGAAACTCAATTAGATTGGTGGTTCCGTAGTTATAGAGGTATTTATGTTTGATATAATTGACAATAAAATCATTTTTCATTATAACAATCTCGAGAACACCCCTAAAAACTTGGTTCTTAAACGTCTTTTAGACAACGATCTTGCAACAGAAGAAAACAGCAAGTGCATAGTTCCCATTTTAAACATCTATGAACTTGATTCTTTTGAGCAATCACTATTAGAATTACCAGAAATATACCCCTACACAATCCTTATAGAAGGAAAGGGTATTCTCACAACGCCTAACTTTTGTTATAAAATATCATTCCGGACATTTCAAAACGGAAAAATTCTTCCTAAATTACAGTATAATGGACCCATAGTAAAATTCAAAATCGACGACGACGAAATAGATTATCTTTTAACAAAAGAACAATACAAACTTATTTCATCTATTAACGATTTTAACAATCTTTCCGTTAATAAAAAAAGCAATCAGAAAAATTTAGAAAGTCTTTCACAAATTCAGGCTTTAGCAAACGAGGCTGCAGCAATTCTTGATTCTACCTTAAGAAACCGAGAAATTGTCAACCCGCAAAAAATAAAAATACACCTAAGCCAAAACGAACTTCAATCTGATTTTGGCTCAAAAAATAACGAAGAATTCGAAAAACAAATTGATGAAGGTTTATCTGTAAAAAATATATATTCGGCACGAAGAAATAACGAAAGTTCCTACTTAACATTAAATGATAACACAAAAAAAGTAGTGGAACAAATAAAGAAACAGCGCAAAACAAAAAATCCAACCGAATTACAGAAAATAATTGAGCATCCAGAAGAATTTTTTGATCCAGAAAGCGCAGATTTATCAGAATTTTACAGCGAGCGTGTTATAGGAATTGGTCTATACGAGCCCAAAGTTTATCCATTCATTTCTCCATACAAGTCTGAATGGATTCCATCCTTTAAAATTGAAGACAGGACTAACGGAACAAAGAACCTCGTCATTCATTCTATTAATGAACTAACCTCTCTTGAAGAAACACTAAATAGCGCCAAAAAAGACAATCTTGAATACTTTGATTTCAACGGTATCAATTTAACAATACCAAACGCAGAAAAAATCATAAGCCATGCCAAAGACGTTCTTTCCAAAAAAGAACCTGTAGAAAATAAAGGACCGAATTCTATCGAAAATAAGAAAGAAACTACACAAGTTCTTATTATTGAAGATAATGTAGAAAAAATCGGATTCGACCAATCTACAGGACAAATAGCCCTGCCTAAAACAGCTATACTGAAAAAAGATGAAGCGTTAAAAAAGGGAATAACGCTCAAAAGACATCAAGAAGAAGGCATTGCATGGCTACAGTACTGTCTAGAAAATGCACAAGGAGTTCTTCTCGGCGACGACATGGGCTTAGGCAAAACATTACAAGTTCTATATCTTATAGATTGGCATTACCGAAATTTGAACAAAGATAATAAGCCATATTTGATAATCGCCCCTGTCACACTTTTAGAAAATTGGAAGAATGAATATCAAAAATTTTTTGAAAACGGAATGACTTTTGATATCATTCGTCAAATTCCGGCACCCAATGACGAAGAATTCATTAGTAAGCATTCTTTCAAACACATTATGCTAATGAGTTACGAATGTTTGCGAAGAGGGCAACTCGCCTTTGGCAAACTAGATTTTGCAATTATAGCCATTGACGAAGCTCAAAAAATAAAAGAACCCGGAACAATGGTGACAAATGCGGTAAAAGCCTTAAAGGGCGATTTTAAAATCGCTATGACAGGCACCCCCGTTGAAAATACATTCATGAATCTATGGTGCATTATGGACTTTGCAGTTCCTGGTTATTTGGGAACGGCAAAAGAATTTGCAAAAAAATACCAAACCCCATTAAGGAACCCCTCAACGGATATTGAAAAGTTAGGTCAAGAATTACATAAAGAATTAGGTGGGTATTTTTTAAGACGGTTAAAATGCGATGTAGCCAAAGAATTGCCCCCCAAACATTTGATTTCAAAAGAAATTCCAATGCCAATAGAACAATTAAACCGATATTTAATGTCTATAGATATTGGAGGAAAACCTGAACCCGGCGATGCTTTACGTCGCATTCAAGAACTAAAACGAATTAGCGACCATCCCTATTTAGATGAAAAATGCTGGGACGATTTATCGAATAACGAGCTAATAAACTCTTCCGCAAAATTAATAGCAACAATTAAGATTTTAGATGAAATTCAATCAAAAGGTGAAAAAGTCATCATTTTTACCGAACGTCGAGACATGCAAAGGATGTTGCAAAGAATTATTCTTGATAAATATGATTTAGCTGTCAGTATCATCAATGGAGAAACCAACACGACAACAAAAGGAAACAATCCATCACGACAAAAAACTATTGATAATTTTCAAGAAAAAGAAGGGTTCAATATAATCATAATGTCTCAGCTTGCTGCCGGAATAGGTTTAAATGTAGTCGGCGCAAATCACGTAATACATTACTCAAGACATTGGAACCCAGCTAAGGAAAACCAAGCAACAGATAGAGTTTACAGAATAGGTCAAACAAAAGACGTCTTCATCTATTACCCTATGGCTATTGCAGAGAATTTTGATTCTTTTGACAAAGTTCTTGACGGGCTTCTGAAAAGAAAAATGAACTTAGCAAACGCTTCACTATATCCAACGGATCAAATCGAAGTAAAGTTAGACGATCTGGAAAATAGAATTTTCAGCAGCCAAGCAAGTTGTACAAACAACAACCCAATTACCAATGACGAAATAAGAACAATGGATGAATATTTATTTGAATCTTTTGTTGCAACACTTTTCTCAAAATTGGGATTCAATTGTAGAGTCACGCCCAAAAGTGGAGATAAAGGCGTGGACATTTTAGCCTATGGTACAGAAAATTATGCAATTCAATGCAAGCACGTAAAAAACAATGTCGGCAACGAAGCTGTTCAAGAGGTCGTCGCTGGGGCAAAATATTACGAGTCTATAGAGCTAAAAAGTTTCAAAACACTAGTCGTTTCTAACTCATTTTTTTCGCAACAAGCAACAGAACTCGCAAATGCAAACAATGTTAAACTGATAGATGGAAACGAGCTGAACTCAAAACAGTCATCTCTTAAAATTACGTGGCGTAATGTTTATGAAATGGAACGAAATCGAATGAAATGATTTAGGTAGACACCAGCGAAAAGCCCCCTTCAAAAAAAATTTAAGAACCTCTTGACATTCGTCTTTCGATGATTTATATTTTTAGTGCTCAAGTGAGTAGTTTTAGAATTTTCGCCTTTTTATGCATGTAGGCGAATGGAGGTAATATGACTAAACGCAAACCATTGAAGGATTGCTTTGTAAAACCGGGCGAAAAAAGTCCATATGCAAATTTGCTAGTGGATTTGGCTTTCAAAAAAGCATTCGACCCAGACAAACCCATCAGCCGCCAGAACCTAATCAATCTATTAAACGACTTGCTAGGACCGCAACTCAAACGACCTATCGCAAATGTCAAAACGCGCAACGTGGCACACAACTTGAGCGGGAGCAAAGAATCCCGCACAGCAATTTTTGACCTCCACTGCGAAGACGATGCAGGCGAACTGATAGAAATTGAAGTTCAAATCCGTCAGCTGAAGAATTTCCGCAAGCGACTAGCCTTTTATGCTAGCGAAATGGTGGCAAACCAAGCTGAACCAGGAATCGGCTGGAATTTTGACGTGAAGCCAACCTTCGTCGTAGCCTTTACCCGTCATTCGGTATTCAACGATGAGCGAATCGTTCATCGCGCCGCAGTCATTGACTTGGATTCAGGGGAGCAGTTTGTGGACGCATACAATTTTACCACAGTAGAACTTTCAAAAGTCCCAATGTTCATTGAACCTGCCTCGTCCAGCATGAATAAATGGCTTTTCATCTTCCGTTACTTAAATAGACTCAAGGAACTCCCAGCCGAGCTTTCCGAACACAAATTTGAGCAGTTGACGGAGAGTTCCAAAATGTCTAATTTGACAAAAGAAGAATTCGAGGCGTACCAGAAAGTGTACCATAAGGAATATGATCATAACGCCATGGTAGATGGCATTTTCGAAGAATTCGCGGACGAAATCAACGCGAAGGTGGCTTCGAGCGTTCAAGACCGCGAACGAGAAATGGCTCGCAACATGCTTGCTGAAGGTGATTCTGTAGAAAAAATTTCTAGAATTACCAAGCTTTCCGAAAGGGAAGTACTCAAGCTGAAGAAAGAACTTGAGGAAACTGAAGAAGCGAAATAGTCTTCATTTCCCGCATTCCACGTAGGCCAAATCAATCCGACCTTTAATAACGCAATTTTCCGTTATCGTCCAGCCATTCCCTTTTAAGAAAGACTTGTATTCATCTTCTGTCCATTCATGCGCAAAACGAATCCCGACAAGACTCAAGATTTTTTGCCATAAATTTTTCTTGCCGCCTGCTTGAAAAATGAAGTTCGGAGCAATGAGGATTCCACCCTTTTTCAAAACGCGATCAATTTCAGCAAGCGCCTTTTCAGGATTTGGGATAATGTGAAGTGCATTCGCAATCACGACCACATCAAAAGATTCATCCATGAAGCGTAACGACGTCGCATCAGCCACTTCGAATCGCACGTTCTCTGGATTCTTCACCTTGCGAGCCGTCTCAATCATTTTCGGTGCAAAATCAGTCGCAACCACATGATTCGCAAGCGGTGCAATATGTCTCGCAATCATCCCCGGCCCCGTCGCCAATTCAAGAACATCCTTCCCTTTCGCAACCTCGCCAATCCGCCTGTATAAATAATCATAAATTGACTTTTGCGAACGCATTGTCAACTCATAAACCGGTGCAAATATATTCCAAATATTCATTTTATAAATATACACAAGAGCCAAGCTTGCGACCGCTCCATTCGGACGCATCATTTATCATTCAATATTTCCCGCTCTCCCCCTTTTCCATTTTAATACTATCTTTTAAAATATGAACCAGCCTGTTTTACAAATTGTCCAAGGTCTTACCATCCCGTTCTTAGGAACGGTTCTCGGTGCCGCTTGCGTATTTTTTGTGCGTGGGCAAATGAAGCAAAATCTCAAACGCGGATTGCTCGCCTTTGCAGCCGGCGTTATGGTGGCCGCGTCCGTTTGGAGCCTTCTTCTCCCGGCAATCAGCGCCAGCGAACACATGGGCAAACTCGCATTCGCACCCGCCACAATTGGATTTTGGGCTGGTATCTTATTCTTGTTCATTTTGGACAAGATCACGCCGCATTTACATTTGGGCAGCAAAACTCCCGAAGGCCCGCGTGCAAAATTAAAGCGCACGACAATGCTCACGCTCGCGGTAACGCTCCACAATTTGCCCGAAGGCATGGCCGTCGGAATCGTTTTCGCAGGCTGGCTTTCCGGGAACGTCGCCATCACGCTTTCAGCCGCTTTCGCACTCGCCATCGGTATCGCCATCCAAAACTTTCCCGAAGGGGCCGTTGTTTCGCTCCCGCTAAAAGCCGAAGGCGCTTCACGCAAAAAAGCATTCGCATTGGGTGCGCTTTCTGGAGCCGTTGAACCCGTTGGCGCATTGATTACCTTAATCGCCGCCGAAATTCTTTCGCCGTTCATGCCCTACCTGCTCTCGTTCGCCGCAGGTGCAATGATTTACGTTGTTGTCGAAGAAATGCTCCCCGAAGTGAGCGAAGGCGACCATTTCGACGCCGGGACAATCCTCTTTGCCGTCGGCTTCACGCTCATGATGGCACTCGACAGCGCACTGTAATTAGAGGCGGGCGGCATTATATTTTTCCGTTTTAAAATAATCTAGTCGGAGTTTTTAAAAGCATTTCGGAGCGGTAAAAGTTCATGCGTTTTGTTATCGTATACGCATGAACAAGATAAAAACAACACTCATCGCAGCTACAACTGTACTCCTTTTTGCAACATCAACTCACGCTTGCCTCGCCGCCTGCAAAGAAGAAAAGCGTGACAAGCTCTACAGCGCTCAGCTTTCTTCTAGCGAACTGCAAGTCATCACTGAAAACGCCCTAGCGAACAAAGCCACAGACTTGGAACTCGGTGCACCCTACACAATTTATCCCATCGAAACAAAACCGGATGGCGAAAAAGTTTTCCATTCCACGCTAATCGAATACCCCTTCGGCAGTTCCCCACGAGCGACAACACATGCTGCAAATCCGCGTGGGATTATTTTATACGTTCACGGTTACAACGACTACTTCTTCCAGAAAGAACTCGCTGAAAAATCCGATTCCGCAGGTTTTGCATTTTTCGCCATCGACTTACATTACAACGGCCGTTCATACAGCGAAGGCGAGCCCCGTTCCGATATGCGTAGCGTCAAGGAATACTACGCCGAATTAGATGCCGCCGTAGCGCTCAGCAAACGAATCGCCACAAAAAATTCCGGCAAACTCCCCTTTATCGTTATCGGGCACTCCCAAGGCGGACTCATCACGCCAAACTATCTGAACGAACGCAACAAGGACGATTTTGCAGCACTCATTTTGAACAGTCCTTTCCTTGATTACAAAAATAGCTGGTTTGTCCGCAACATTGCATTCCCTGTATTCTCAGACATTGCGCTCCTTTTCCCCGACATGAAAGCCCCTGCACAAGAAGCCCCCAAATACAACATGTCCCTACTCAAAAGCGAAAAAGGCGAATGGGAATTCAATAGTGAATGGAAGAGCGATGAATGGCCGCAACAATACTTTGGTTACCTCCGTGCAACGCAAAGAGGCATCAAATGGATTCACAACGGATTACAGATAAAAGCCCCAGTCCTCGTTATGCGTAGCGGCTGCACCGTCAATGAAATCCAATGGACCGATGATTACATGAGATGTGACTGCATGCTCGACGTAAACCTCATTGAAAAATGGGCACCAAAACTCGGCAAGGATGTTACCACAGTCACGTTCACGAATGGAATCCACGATATTTTCCTCTCCCGCAAGGAAGTCCGTGACAACGCCTACAATACAATGTTCAACTTTATCGAAAACGCTTTAAGAAAAAACGTTATCGTCGTCTACAAAGACTAATTCAAAACCCAAAACCTCTAGACTTATCAAGCGCCAATCATCGTCTTGATAAGTCTTTTTTTACTTTATAAACAACCTCAATAGCAGCATGTATTACAATCTTTGAATTGTCGGCCCATTGGAGCAGTTTTTCTTCAATTTTGCGCTTCATACGCTAAAAAGTATGAAAAAATCAAAATTTTTTGAGAATTTTACACTTTTTAGTTCAACAATACTGTCCCCCCCCCCTTCGCTGCAAAGTCTCTTGCCAAGTTCGTAGGCTTTTTCCAGATCCTTGGGGAATTGCGTTTCCCGTATTTGTGCCTTGTGGGCTTCGTCGGCAAGCAAGAAATTTATACAGAGCGCAGGGCTTTACACCGAAGATCACACAACAGGGAAAAACGGATTCAATCTCGCAGCAGTCATGCTTCTTGGTCGTGACGAAATCATCCGTGATGTTTGTCCAGCATACCGAACGGATGCACTCGTACGTATAGAGAACGTGCGCAGCAATCAAAAAACTACACAGAAAATTCTGACCGCAATGAAGGGCAACCCCAATATAACCATATCAGAATTGTCAAAGATTTGCGAAATAACTGTTGACGGTGTAAAATGGCAATTAAAAAGTCTCACCAAATCAGGGCATATATCTAGGATTGGCGGAGATCGCGGAGGTCATTGGGAAGTTCTAGAATAAAACAAAGCGGATGTCGAAAACCCAGCATCCGTTTAACATTATCTCACCCGCTCAACTTACCGGCCCGTCGCTGTCAAGTACGCACAGACAGCAGTGTAATACCCTGTAACGGCTTCGGTGTAAGAGTCTGCGGCCTGCTGGCGCAACGTTTCAGCCTCAAGCATATTGCTAAGCGTTGCCGTACCCGCATTGTAGAATTCACGTTGTGTACGCAAGTTTTCTTCGGCTTGGGCAATAGCATCGCGACTGATTTCAATTTGCTTAAAGGATTCGTTCAGCGTATTCCATTTGGCGTCAATATCCACCTTAATCAAGTTCTTGTTTTCAACTTCATCAATTGCCGCCTTTTTCGCCTTCAAATCAAGCTTCGCGGTAGAATAACTATTGCTCCACCAATCCGAAATCGGCACAGTAAGCGAAGCAAAAAGCACTCCATTTACAGCATCGTCATCAAGCAAGTTTTGATACAAAAGGCTCGCGCCCACAGCAACCGTAGGCAGCACCTTGCCGCGTTCCATCGAGCGTTCCTTTTCGGCAGCTTCGCGACTGATGGCAAGCAACTTACTTTCGGCACGGCGTTCAACACCATCGTCAGCAGAAATCGCGTAAGATTCAGGCGGCGTTATTTGTGAAAGATCAGCATCGGCAAGGTCAAAATCAGCATTGTCGCGGTTCATTTGTCTTGCAAGCATGAGCTTTGCTACCGAGATTCCGTTTTCAAGTTTTAAACGATTGCTTTGCAGTTTTTTCTTTTCGAGTTCAACACGGAGCAAATCGTTTTTCACAGCGACCCCCGCTTCTACAGCAACTTGGACATCGCTCCGAATCGCCTCCACCTGTTTTTCCGCTTCGGCAAGCGTTTTCAACTTTTCCTTAAGCGAAACAATGAGCCAGTAATAAGTTTCCGTATTCTTGCGGATTTCCGTTTCAGCAAGAGTCTCTTGCAACTTCGCAGCACGAGTTCCAATTTTGGCAAGCTGATTGCCGTTATAAATTTGCCCGCCCACAAAAATCGGCTGAATCAAAGTCAAATGCCCGATAATACCTTTATCGACCATTCCCATATTAAATGTCGTCGGAAGCCCCGCCAACATAGAAGGGTCTATCCCCGCCTGCATCATAGCGGGTGCAACTTGTTGCCCCAAGCCCTCCATTTCTTTGGAGAAGTCCATTTTTTGTTTCACCAAGAAATCGTTTGCGATAAAGGCAAAGCCACCGGCAAACACTTTCGGGAAATACGCCGGGAAAGCACTTCCTTCGGTTTCTTCGGCCATTTGGCGATTCACTTTCGCACTCTTCAAAGTCGCATTATTTTCGCGGGCAACACGCAAGCAATCATCAAGCGTAAAAACATCCACCGCAAATGAAGCGGAAACGCTTAACGCAAAAGCAAGAATTATGTTATTCAATTTATTCATATTATAAAACTCCCTGGATTCTTCGTCCCTTCGGTCCTCAGAATGACGCAAAGAGAACGTTTACTTCTTACCATCCACTGCCTATCGCCTACTTTTTCCTAATCACTAATCACCAACCACTAACCACTAATCACTTTCCTGCGTCTAAATTTCATACAACTTACACCCCAATAAGCAACAGGCAGCACCGTCAAAATCAAGCACATCGTAACAAGCGTTCCCCAGAAAATGATGATGGCCATAGGCACCCACAGACCATCTCCACTCACCATCATAGGTAAGACTCCCGCAGAAGCCGCCGCCGAAGTCAGGAATATCGGACGCATACGCCTAAGTGCCGAATTGTATATGGCATTTTTGGGACTCAAATGTTCCTTGCGCTTCAATTCCTCAGCATAATCAATCATGATAATTCCATTACGCACCATAATTCCAAACAAGCTCACCATGCCAAGGACGCCCGTAATCGTGAAATCCATATCCGTAATCCACATGGCAACACCCGTCCCGAAAATAGAAAGCGAAAGCAACGAGAACAACGTGAACGCGATACGAATTTTTCGGAAGTGCCATACCATGATAAGGAACATCATGGCAACGGCCACAACAAGACCTTTAAGGAGTCCGGGGAGCGTTTCGATAACAGAGGCCGCTTCGCCGCCAAGCTCCAACTTAACCTCTTCGCTAGCAGTCAACTTTTTCAGCGATTCAAAATGCTTTAAAGCAAGGTCATTCGCACTGACGCCAGGCGAAACTTCGGCAGAAATCGTCACCGTCGGGAGACCATTCCTTCTATCGCGAGACCCCTCATTAAACACTGGCGAGAATTTCGCAATCTGGCGGAGCGGCGCATTAGAAAGTCCGCCATAAGTTGCGATTTGTTCATTTTCAAGATTCAAGAAACTTGCAGAATCAGCATGCGTTCCCTTAAGCACTACAGGAACATTTCTATTGCCTTCCCAAAGAGTTGCAATCGGGAATCCGGCATTGTAGCGAGAAGCAAGCATCGCCTCGACAGAAAACTGGTTCACCCCAAGTTTCGAAGCATTTTCGTCAAGCGAAACTTTAATGCCGCTCAAAGGTTCTCCATAGGAACTGCGAACAAGATAAACACCTGGGAGACCCCGCAAATAATTTTTCACCTTTTCGCTTGCAACTTTACGATTTTCATCCGTTCCATCGGAGATTCTAATTTCTATTGGCGATGCGGCATCGCTAAAGCTGAGCTGTTTAAAGCGCACAAATACATTTGCAAAATGGTCCACATATTTTTCCGAATACTCCTTGATAATCTCTTCTGTAGCATGAGCACTTTCGGTATTTACGATAAACTGCGCAAAATTTTCACCGGCAAATTGCGGTGCATAAGTCATATGAAAACGCGGTGAAGACATTCCCTTGAATGTCGTAATGTAGGTGACTCTCGGATCTTTTTCCAAGATACACTTCATGCTATCCGCCACGGCAGAAGTCTGATTAATTGAAGTCCCGTTCGGCAAATAAAATTCCACAGAGAACTGGTTGCGTTCCGCAATCGGCATGAGTTTTATGGGGCGAGAAATAATCATAACCGCGCCCAAGACAACACAAATAACCGCCACAAGAATGGTCAATTTGGGGAACCTGAAACAAGTTCTTAAAACGCGTTCATAGATAAAGTTCGAGACGCTCTCAAAAGAATACTTGCTCTTCTTTTTTGTTTTCGGTTTTAAGAAAGCAAATTGCAAATAGGGAACAATAAATATCGCCACGAGCAAAGAAATCGAAAGAACTATAGTCACCGCCCACGGGAATGTTGTCACAAAATCGCTAAACATTCCATTCATCGTCACCAAGAACGGGAAGAAGGTAATGCTTATGGCGAGCGTAGCCGAAAAAATCGATTTCAAGAAATGAACGGCGCTATGTTCCGCCGCTCTCCAGCGTGTACCAGAACCATAAATTCGTTCTTGATAATCATCCAATATCACGATGGAATTATCTACAATCATTCCCAGCGACACCATCAAGGCTGCAAGCGTCACACCATTTATTTCGTAGCCGAGGCCAAAGAAAAGCCCAAGCGAAATGAAAATGGATATTGGAATAGTCGAAGCCGCAATCAATGCCACCTTGAAAGGTTGCAACAGAACAACCACAATAATAACCGCCAATACGGCAACCAAGATTTCTCTCAAAAAGTCATCAATACTTTTGCCAACAACTTCCGTCTGGTCCGTAATGCGGAACATCTTGACTTCTTCAGGCAAGCTGCTTTCAAATTCCGAAAGCACCTGTTTTATTTCCTTGCCCATTTTCACGATGTCGTGGCCTTTTTTCATTTCGACGCTAAGCATCACGCACTTGTTGCCGTTCACTTCGATATAGGCTGTACGATCAGGATATTCGCGTTCCACACGGGCTACATCTTTCAAGCGAACCACACTTCCGTCAGGCGCACTAAAGACAATTGTTTCGCGGACACTTTCTAAAGAATTCACGCCGCTTTCCACATAAATCGGGTGGTTGTAATCGCCGTCCCTTAAGGTTCCCGCAATATTCACGAGGCCTTGCCCCGAAAGGAACGCGGTCACCGACTTGTAGCCCAGCCCATATTGGGAAAGTTTTTCGTTATCCAGATAAATAGAAATCTGGTCTTTCTGTTCGCCAAAACGCGTAATGCGGCCGACACTTTCAAGCGGTCTTAAGTTATCCGCAAGTCCGTCAAGATATTCACCCAATTCACGATAAGTTTTATTCTTGCTTTCTATCGCCAAGAGCATCGACGAAGCATCGCCAAAATCATCCATCACGATTATCGCAAGGACTCCAGCAGGCAAACTCGACTTGAACTGCGAAACACCATGCTTGAATCGACTCCAAAATCCATCTTTGTCATACACGTAATCTTCAAGCGCCACCTGAACAATCACCATGCCATCGCGAGTCATAGAAGTCGTTTTGCTTTTTTTGACATCGCCATAAGTGAAGATGTAATCTTCAAGCGGTTTCGTCACGCGGTCTTCCACTTCTTTTACAGTTGCACCAGGATAAACAGCAATCACAACGCCCTGACGCACCGTAAATTCAGGGAACTCATTTTTTCGGTTAGCAGAAAGGCCATAAACGCCAAACAGCACCAAAATGCAGCAAAGCATAAACACAATGCCGCGATAACGCATGGCGGTTTCAACAAAGGAACGTTTCTTTTTCATAGAATTCCCCTATCGAGCAACAGCCTGATTTGCCGTTTGAACTCGGTCACCCTCGCCCACCTTGGACATTCCCTTTACCACAACGGAATCACCATCGTCAATTCCCTGCACCAAAAGCTGTGAACCATTTCCTAGAGAGGTTTCAACATTTTTTCTCATCGTTTTTCCACCACGGACGACCCAAACAAAAGAACGATTGTATTCATCCAAAAGCACAGCAGAAGCAGGGAGTTCAACACCCGTCACAGAATTTTTGCTATCAATGGACATTTCCAAAAGCATTCCCGGCAAAAGTTCGCCGCTCTTATTTTTAAGCTCAGCTTCGATTTGGTAAGAACGCGAAAGCGGGTTTGCAGAAATCCCCTTATTTGTAATCATCCCTTCAAAAGCTTTATCGCCAAGCGCACCGACGCGAACTTCAACCTTATCGCCCACATTAAGCGAAGCCACATCTTTTTCAGGAACGGCAACAACCGCCTTAACCGTCGCGATATTCACGATGCGAAACACAGGAGCGCTCGGCACCACATTCTGCCCGACTTCAAGCGATTTGCCCGCCACAATTCCCGTTGCAGGGGCGTAAAGTTTGCAATCATCCAGCGCCTTTTGCGCAAGCTTTTCAGCCGCAATCGCCTGCCTATACTTACTTTCGACATCCATCCACTGGATTTCAGAGATGGTCTTGTTCTCGTGCAACTTTTCCATACGGGCGCGCGCATCTTCCGCCTGATTTTTCAAAGCAGAGGCAATCTCCAAGGCACTCTTTGCAGATGTATCATCCAAGGTCGCCACAAGCGCACCCTTGTTCACCTTTTTGCCTTCGGTCACACGCACCGACTTCACCGTCCCCGGCGAAGAAAAGCTTACCATCGTTGTCGCGACTTCAGCTATAGAACCCGCGTAACGCAACGAACTGCCGACATTTGAATTCTTAGCGACAATAGTCTCGACATTAACTATCGGCGTTTGTTTCTGAGCGATTTTCTTGTCATTACGAGAATTGAAGTCACTTTCGCAAGCAACAAGAGACAATATCAAAAGAGGAAGTATGTACAATTTCGTATTCATACTTTAAAAAATATGATTTAGGCTCGTCAATTATAAGGTTAAAATTTCGCCAAAAACAGAAATTTTTACCATAATTCAAACTTTTTAGTGACTTTTTAGGCAAAATTGAGGTAATTTTTACAACGAGAATTTTTTGAATATCTGTTTTTAGATTTTATGAAAAGAAAGCCTGCAAACACAAATAACATAAAAAAAGCCGACCTTTCCCTGCTTGATTTTTTAAAGCAGTCAAACACTGTTCCTGGGAAAATTGTCTTTTTTGAAAACATTGAAGGGTTGGATACATCGGGCTATTTTTACTTACAAGGTATCGCATTATTTTTGATTGAAAAAGGCTACAGCACAATCGAAGTGAATACAAAAACATATGAGCTGAAAAAAGGATGTATTTTTGTCGCATTTCCAGGGCAAATCATCCATGTTATCAGCATAAGCAATGACATTAAACCGTTATGTATCGCGTGTTCAATGGACATGATGAACGACTTAATGTCTCAAGTCAAAGACAGTTTACAACTTTTTCAGCATGCAAAACAATCGCCATTCCAGAAAAAGGATGGTGAAGATTTTGAACAATTAAAAAAATCGTTCCGGCACATCCAAGAAAAAATAAAAGTCACCAAAGACAACCGATACCACTATCAAATTATCAAAAATCTTGTAATATCCACAGCATTCGAATGCCTCGACATTCTAACCGAAAAATGCATTGAGCCGCAAGGATCCAACCGCAAGAAAGCTTTATTCAACGCATTCCTGCAAAAAGTCGAAGAAGAACACCGCCAAAACCACAGCGTCAAACATTACGCCGATGAACTTTTTGTCACCCCAAAATATCTTTCTACAGTCATTGAAGAAATGAGCGGCAAAGGCGCAAAACAATGGATTGACGAATACATCGCCCTAGACGCGAAAGTCCTTTTGCAATCATCGCAAAAAGACATTCAAGAAATTTCCAATGACCTGAACTTTATTGATGTCAGCTTCTTCGGGAAATTTTTCAAGCGCATGACAGGGATGACGCCCAAAGCCTTCCGCGAGAAAAAAGAATAAACGGTTTCTAAAATTAAGGACAATCCGGTTGTTGCCCGTCGTGAGCCTTCCACAAACATTTTGTCAATGCAAAGTCTGAAAATTTTGCCATGAACGAGGAATCCTCAGGGCTGCAAGCGTAAATACCAAAGCGGATTTTACCAGCACCTTCCCACATATGGCAAATGCGCATTTGCGTGAAGTTTTTTCCATCTTGCGAACATTCTATGCAATAGTCACTTTCTCGACGGCTAAAGCGGAACCACATTGTTTTAACTTCAGCACTAATGGCGGTCGTAGCCCAATCGGAATAGCCGTGATTGGTAACAACCGAACCAAGATGCTGGAATTTTTCATTTTCGTATTCAACAGATGCTTTCAACCAATTTTCAGAATCAAGATACATAGCGATTCCGCATTGATCAAAGCGATGATGGCTTTCGGAAAAATCCGTCTTCACGACAAATGAGAAAAATTTTTCATCCGTTTCAATCTGAAGAACCGACGCATTGTCATTGCGAAAATGGTAATATGTCCTTTGCCAAAGATCCGTGTGAGGCTCGGTCATGATGCAAATTTCATCCTTGCCAACTTTATAAGTTGCAGGCTCGCGAGTCCATTTCAATTCGGCAATGTCAAAAACTTGTTTCATGCACAATTCCTTTTTTAGGAATTATACATAATTTTCGGCATCTGATACGATTACAACTCCGTCATCGTCTTGATAAGTCGTTTTTCATTCCCTGAAAGCGGATACTGTTCCTCGATTTTTCCATGTTCCATACGAATCACAGATTGGCAACTGTTCAAAATAAATTCCGGGTCATGCGTAATGACGAGAAGCGTTTTGCCCTGCTCCGCAAGTTTTTTCAGCGTTGATGAAACAGCAAGCATTTGGCGATAATCTAGCCCACTCGTCGGTTCATCAAATACGACAACATCGCGACCGTTCGACACACCGCTACCAATAGCGACACGCTGCTTTTGACCGCCCGAAAGCGACATCGGATGTTCCTCGACAAACTGCTTCAGATTCAATCCTTCGAGAATTTCCAAGGCCGCATTTTCATTTGGCGGGTCCATTCCCAACAGAATTTCTTCCAGCACACTTTCCGTAAAAAGCTGGTGGTTCACGTCTTGCATAATCAGGTAAGCGCCGCGCTTGCGGGCCGCACGCTTTTGACGCCACGAACCCTGCAATCCGCACAGCACCTGCGCAAGTGTCGATTTGCCCGCACCATTATGACCAATCAGCGCCATAATTTGCCCGCACGGGAGTTCAAGACGATCAATGTCCAGAATCGGATGCTTGCGATGGTAGGAGAATGTTATGTTTGAGAAGGTGACGGATTTTGTCGGAGATTCCCGGTCATCCCCGTCAAGCGAGGACAGGCGCCGGGAATGACACATCATATCCCCATCGCCCAACTGTTCCAAATTCATACAACGGAGTCCAAGGCTAGCGGCATATTCAGCGCCTTTGGCTTCAAGTTTTGCCGGAGTCCATTCGTATGCGATTTGTCCGTCCTTCACATAGCAAATTCTATCGGCAACATCACGCAAATAATAAAGTCGATGCTCCACAATAACGACCGTCTTCCCCGCCTTTTTCCATCGCGAAACAATTTCCTTCAAATCCGCAATCGTCTTAAGGTCCAAATTCGCAGAAGGTTCATCGAGCACAAAAATTTCAGGTCCTGTCGCCGAAACAGACGCACACGCGATTTTCTGCTTTTCGCCACCCGAAAGATTAAAAATGCTACGGCCCAGCAAATGCTCTAAATGGAATTCCTGAACAACATTCTCCACACGCTGTTTAATTTCTTCGGGATCCATTCCCAAATTTTCACAACCAAATGCAAGCTCGCAATCCGTATCGATATTGAAAAACTGCGAACGCGGATTCTGGAAAACGGAGCCCACGCATCGAGAAATTTCGGCAAGCGTCATATCGGCGGTATTCTTGTCGCCGAGCTGCACATCGCCATCCATCGTTCCAGAATGGTAATGCGGAATGAGCCCGTTAATGAGCTTTGAAATCGTCGTCTTTCCGCAGCCCGATTCACCCGCCAGCACAACACACTCGCCCGAACGAATTTCCAGATTCAAGTTTTTGAGAATCGCATCGTCAAGGGAATCAGAGTAAGAAAAGGAAATGTTTTTTAGGGAGATGTTCATAGACCGGGAATGACATTAAAGAACGCGCAAACGACAATTAAGCAATATGCAATTACAACAGCATCCGCCCAGCGGAATCCAATCTTTGCAACGCAAGTGCGTTTCGTATCCGTCGAGAGTCCACGCGTCACCGCCGCAATCGAAAGCTCATCGCCAATTTTCGTAACAGAAACCAAAAGCGGAACTAGTCGATATTCAAGAAACGCCACCGGATTTTTCAGCGTCCGCAAACTGAACAAGCGAATTCCGCGCATTCTCATGGCATTACCAATCGCTCGGGATTCATCATACACCGTCGGGAAAAATCGAATCATCACAATTAAGGGTATTGTCACCTTGTTCGAAATATGCATCCGCGACATACACGCCAAAAATTCATTAACCTTGGTGGTTGTTATCACATAATAAAGCACAGCGCAAGCCGGCATAATACGGTAAAGCAAGAATAACGACGCGAGAATTATCGTACCCGAAGTACCAATATCCAAATTTTTCACCTGACCAAAGAAAAAGCCAGCACTCAAATAAACAAAAAAGAAAGTGCAAACAAATTTCCACTTTCCCTCAAACAACAGCAAAATAGACGCTACAACAACCATTAACAAACTATAAACTAGCGGAGCGGTAAAAATCATTCCATTCGCTGCTAGTGCTAAAAAAAGTTTTGTGCGCGGATCTAGTTTCACTGGGCAAGTCCAATGCGTTCAAAATGCTTTTTCATCATGCGACGGGCAATGAACCCGCCCACAACAGCACCTGCGGCACCAAATCCAAAAAGACCAATCAAAGGCCAATAGCTGCTAGAAAGCTCCGCCAAATGAGCAATATAAGCCTTATCGCAAATAGAACTGCAATACGCCAAATATTCTTCGGTCGAAGACCAAAGCGGAATCATCATCGAAGAAGGTACAAAACTTATCATCACATTGGCAAGCAGGCAACCGACAAAATTTTTATGGAACAGCTTTAAGCAAAGGCCTGCCAAAACGCCATACAACACGCAAAGCAAGCCATAGGAAATTCCATGGCCAGAGAACACCATGACAACGCCGAAAAGCATGCAGAGCAACTCGCAGCAAAGTAAAGGTCTTTCTACTTTCGAAAAGAAAAGGAACAATGGGACACTCGTCACCAAACTCACCGCACACGTAGAAACCACAATAAACATAGGAATAAAACCGATGCTCGCTCCAAGTCCTGAAAGCACAAGATAAAGAGCACCAAAAATGCCAACGTTTACGAGGTCGCGCACCAGCGTATTCGAAGATTTTTTACCAGTAGTTTTCATAGCCGCCAAAACTTGAAAAATCCCACAAAAAAAGCTACTCCATTTAGACGCAGTTTAGCCCCGTTTAACATTTTCCACACATACTATATCATCACTTGTTCCTAACGCGTCCGATTGGAGTAGAAAAACACTACGCGTTATGTTATTTTCGGGCAAAAATTTTGGGGAGGAAACATGCAAGTTTCTCGCGTTAATAAAGTTTTCGCCCGTCTGGGGCGTTTTCAAATCAAATTCCGTTGGCTGATTTTACTTGTAACAATTCTTGTAACTTTCATCGCATGTCTCGGGCTTCCGCAACTGCAAATGACCAGCAGCGAAGAAGAATGGTTTGACGATTGGGACAAAGTCAAAATCGATCAAGCGCACTTCAATGACGTTTTCGGCAGCGATGACGGCTATATGGTGATGGTCCGTGCTAACGATGTTTTTGCGCCCGAAGTTTTAAGCGCCATCGACCGACTTTCAAAACGCCTCGAAAACGAAGTCCCTTACGCCGACCGCGTCGTTTCACTCACGCATAACTTATCCATCCCCATCGCAAATGATGAGGGATTCGAAGTCATCGACCCATTCGAAAGCGGCATCCCGACAGATTCAGCACAACTCGCCGCCAAGAAATCGCTCATCATGAGCCGAGAATCGCTGGTAAACAACATCGTCTCTGACGACGCCAAAGAAACATGGGTTATTCTCTCGTTGAAATCATACGAAGGCGGCATCGATTTCGGCAAAGACAGCATCGCACCTTTCGCCCGCAACGTCATTCTCTCTGACGAATTCAAAAGCGACAAGTTCGAGATGCTCCCAACCGGCATGAGCTACACCGAAATGGAAGAAAACGAAGTCATCTCGCGTGAATGCGCTATACGCATTATCATCGGTTTTGCCGTTATGCTCGCATGCCTTATTTTATTCGTACGCTCTTTGCGCGGAGTCATCGTCCCCGCCATAGCAACCGTCGGAGGAATCGCCTCAGTGCTCGGCGTAAACGCTTGGCTCGGCATCATCGGCGACGAAAGCATGGTCGCACTCCCCGTACTTTTGGGCATGGCACTTTCAGTCGGCTATTCCATCCATTACATTAATTCGTTTCGCATGCATTTTAGGCGCACGGGCAACCGCCGCGAATCCGTCATAAACGCTGTCGAAGAAACCGGCTGGCCGATCCTCTTTACTGTCATCACCACAGTCGCCTCGCTGATTTCGTTCCTGTTCGCAGGCATCCGCCCGATTCGTTGGATTGGCGGTATTTCGGCAGGCATCGTCTTCATGGTTTATTTGTACGTCATCATCTTGATTCCGATCCTCATGAGTTTCGGCAAAAACGCAAAACCCGACCCGACAGAAGTGAAAGCGGCTGGCGCCACCAAGGCCGACATCCTCTTTGAATTTTTCGGTCGCAAAGTTTGCAGGCACAGCGGAATCGTCGCCACAATTTCCGCCGCCATAATGTTGTTGCAAATCCCTGGCATGATGAACATTGACGTGAACATGGACTACACAAAAACGATGGGCGAAAAAATCCCGTTCGTCACAAGGCTTATGGACATGCTCAGCGGTAAACTCGGAAGCCTTTACGATTTCAACGTGATGGTTGAATTCAACGAAAGCGACGCGCTGAAAAATCCCGCCAACATAAAGCGCATCGAAGCCCTCGAACAAAAACTCGGCACGCTCCAGCTCACAAAAATTTCAGGCGACAAGCCCCGCGTGCAATCCGTAACGCGGCTCGTGAAAGAAATGAACCGCACGCTGAACGCCGACAGCACGGAATACTACAAAATTCCCGACGCACAAGACATGCTCACGCAACTGCTGTTCCTCTACGAAATTTCAGATGCCGACGCGCTCTTTGAACGCATGGACGAAGATTACAAAACGACATTTATCCACATAGAACTTTCCGGATACGATGCCAAGAAAATCGTAGAAGACCTCGATTCCGCAAAATCGTATGCCGCGCAAATTTTCCCGGACGCCAAAACTTCAATCGTCGGTGAAGTCGTAAACTACGCCGAAATGAACGGCAAGCTCGTAAATGGACTGTTGCGTTCGTTCGGAGGTTCATTTGTCATCATCGCCATCATGATGATTCTCGCATTCGGGAGCATCAAGGCGGGCCTCATCGGCATGATTCCAAACATCGCGCCCGTGCTTTTAATCGGCGGCGTCATGGGCTATTCGGGAATGCCGCTCGACATGATAACGATGATCGTAATGCCGATGATTTTGGGTATCGCCGTTGACGACACCATCCACATGAACAACCACATCAAATACGGATTTGAAAAGACCGGTAGTTACCGCAAAGCATTGCTGTTCTCGTACCGCGAAATCGGAAAGACAATGGGCATGACGACATTCATTCTCTGCGCGATGTTCTTCGTCTTCGTTTTCAGCCCCATGGGAGCATTGCACAACGTCGGCCTTCTCTCAATTGCAGGCCTCGGCTCCGCCCTCATTGCTGACTACACGCTCACCACGGCGTTAGTGTATATCGCAAAACCGTATGGGAAGGAAAAGCGGAAACGCTAATTCACTTTCAACTTCGTCATGCTTTTGGCGCAAATGCCCATCGTCGAAACATTGTGCAAGAACGCGGAAGTCGTTGGAGAAAGCAGACCGAAGAAACCGCCTACAAGCAAACTCGTATTGAACGTTATGATAAAGCGGTAGTTCTTCATGATGCGTTCCATCAGCTTTTGGCTCAGCAAACGGAGTTCCGCAAGGTCTTCCAGATTTTCACGACGGAGCGTCACGTCGGCAGTTTCGCGGGCAATGTCCGAAGCATCGCTCATCGCCACAGAAACATTCGCGGTCGCCAAAGCAGGGGCATCGTTAATGCCATCGCCCACCATAATAACGCGCTTGCCTTCAGCCTTCATCTGCTCCACATAATGGTGCTTATCTTCAGGCAAAACCTGAGCATAGAAAGTATCGATTCCTAGATGTTCCGCAACGCGTTCCGCCGCATTCAAGCTATCGCCCGTAAGCATCACCACATTCTTGATTCCACTTTCACGCAATTTACGAATGGCATCCGCAGCTTCTTCGCGCGGAGGGTCACCAATGCAAATCGCGCCAGCCAACTCGCCGCCAATGCCTAAGTAAATCACGGATGCGGCTCCGGCCTGTTCGTCAATAATCGCTTGGTCCGCTTCAGAAACATTCACCTTTTCATCTTCGATGACAAAGTGCTTGCTTCCAATGACCACACGCTTGCCCTTGAGCGAAGTTGCGATACCGTGCGCCACGATGTACTGCACATCGGCATGTTCTTCGGCGTGATTGATAT
>CAMUYW010000037.1 GCA_947165045.1 uncultured Fibrobacter sp.
ATGCCTTGAATCACGATATCCGCAAGCCGGATTACGTTGTCTATTTGCAGGCAAGTGTCCCGACGCTTTTGAAGCGAATCAGGGGTCGAGGTCGTTTGATGGAAAAGACGATTGATGGTAACTATTTAAGCGATTTGCAAGACCGTTACGACCATCATTTTTGGCATTATACCGATGCACCTGTTCTGATTATCAATACAGATAATATTGATTTTGTCCATAACGAAAGCCATTTGCAGATGGTATTGAACGCAGTTGCGTCTTGCCCGAGTCAAACGACTTATTTTGTTCCAGAAGGTATCTAATCATGCAGATAATTAAGTCTATCGATTCCCTACGTCAAACGCTTGCTCCTCTCGCGAAAGAAGGGAAAAGAATCGGTCTCGTTCCAACGATGGGTGCACTCCATGAAGGTCATGGCGCTCTTATCAAGGCTTCCGTGAGCGAGTGCGATGTGACGGTAGTTAGTGTGTTTTTGAACCCCATCCAGTTTGGCAAGAACGAGGACTTGGACAAGTATCCAAAACGCTTGGAAGCGGATGCTAAACTTGCGGAATCTATTGGCGCAGACTTTGTTTTTGCACCGTCTGTTCAAGAGATGTACCCCGATGGCGACCCGATGACGCTTGTTCGCGATGAACAGCTCGAAAGCATGTACTGCGGTGCTTACCGCCCGGGACATTTCCGTGGCGTTTTGACCGTTGTCTCCAAGTTGTTCTTGATTTCTGGTGCAAACGACGCCTTCTTTGGTGAAAAGGATTACCAGCAGGTATTCTTGATCGAAAAGATGGTGAAGGACTTGAACTTTAATATCAAGATTCATCGTGTGAAGATTGTTCGCGAAGAAAGTGGACTTGCTCGTTCTAGCCGTAACGAGTACTTGACGGATGAAGAACGTGCTCAAGCTCTTGGTATTTACAATGGCTTGAAGGCAGCAAAGGCTGCTTATGAATCTGGTGAACGTTGTGTATCCAAGATTCGCGATGCTGTGGTAAAGTCGATTGTCGCTGCTCGCGGCGTGGTGCAGTATGTCGAGGTTGCAAGTCAGAAGACTTTGCAGAAGTGTAATGGCGCACTTGGTCCGGATGACAAGGCTGTGATTCTCGCTGCCGCATTCTTTGGCAAAACACGACTCATTGATAATATGGAGTTGAACTAGAAACTACTTTTCCGTTGCGGTAAAGATTCCGTCCCATTTTTCGCCTGCGTGAGCGGGCGGATTTTGTTTATAGGCCAAACAGCGCTTGATGTACACTTGGCTCGGGCAAGTCTTGCTGCCTGGGTCACGTTCAGGCAAGTGTGGCTCAAATTCCAAGCACTGGTTGAAAAGTTCGATAGCCTTGTCCCATTCCATTGCGAGATAGGCTTTGCGTGCCAGTCCCCAAATGGATATGAGCTTTTTCAAAACCGTGGCGTTGTCATCGTTGGCGTAGGCCAAAAATTCAAAGGTCTCGACCGGTTCATCTTTACCGACAACGCGGATAATGTCGAGGGATCGATATATGTACAGTCCGTCAATTTTTTGTTCGACGAGTTGATCGACTGTGTTCTTGCTTACATGAATGTAGGCTCCGTATTGCTTGGCGATACTTTCCAGGCGTGCTGCAAGGTTCACTTCGTCGCCCATCATGGTGTAGTCTTTTCGAGTGGTCGTGCCCATGAATCCGGTCACCATGTTGCCTGTGTTGATGCCAATTCTCATATGCATTTCATGCACGACTTGAGGCCATTTGTTTCCTTCGCTGACCCACTTTTTGCGGAGCTCCAAAAGATTCTTTTGCATGTCAAGTGCGGTGTCGCAGGCGCGCTTGGCGTGGTCTTCGTAGAGTCTCGGCGCACCGAAAAATGCGATGATGGCATCGCCTTCATATTTGTCGAGTGTTCCTTTGTTCTTAATCTTGAGAACATCGGTCATGACTGTTAAATATTCGTTCAAAAGATCAACGAGCTTTCCTGCACTTCCGATTTTTTCAGAGAATGTCGAGAAACCTTGAATATCCGTAAAGTATGCGGTAATGAAGCGTTCTGTTCCACCTAGTTCCGGCATTTCACCGCTATCAATAATTTCTTCAATCACTTCTTCGGATAAAAATTGCTGGAAAGTATTTCTGATAAATTGCTTTTCTTTGTTTTCAAAAACCGCCTGTATAACCATTGCAAAAGTATTTGTAACAATGATCGTGAGTATTTGCCTTGATACCCCGATGTAGATGTTGTGCTTGAAACAGATGTAGGCGAGTAGAGTGTAGAGAACTGCAAGTGAAATTGTGACGATGAGTGATACAAAACTTCTGGTGTATAGGCCGATGAACGTACAGAGCAGCGCTAGTAAAATTATGATATAACGCTGGTGTCTTTCGATCATGATGGTCAGGTAGTCATCTTCGAGAATGTTCTTGATAATTGTTGCGTGAGTAAGAACTCCGGGGATGTTTTCTTCGTGCGGGCCGTTCACGATATCAAAAAGTGCTGAAACGGAAGAGCCGAGAATAATTGTCTTGCCGGCGTATTGGTCGAGATTGGTCGTATCTCTAAAAATGTCATAGTATGAGACGTGCCTGAACGTTCTTGTTTCGGGGGCTACGCGGTTGAATCGGCCCTTGTACTTGATGAGGTATTCTCCGTTTTCTCCGATAGGGATTCGCTTATTGGGGCCAAATCGCAGTTCTTCTCCGGGTGTGAGGTTGCTGATTTGCTTATCGGTTACTTTTGAAATGTCTTGAAGAATTTTATTTGTGAAAAAGTTGATGGATGCGGTCCATTCGTTTTTGGCTTTGTCGTAGCTCACATCCATGTGCCGTGATAGATGCTTGTGTTCGCCTATCTTGATATCACGATAGCTGGATTCATAAAAATGAATGGTTTTAAGAATGCTTGGTGTGATGAAAAATTCTTCTTCGTCTTCATCGGTGATGGCGTAAACGCCTTCGTCGTCATCGCTTTTGGCTATTGTAAATCCATGGCCTAGTTCAAGAGATTTATTTTCCTTGAGCTTATCGAAAATACTTATGGGGAGCCTGCGCAGCAGTCTTGAAACTCTGGCGTTGAGGTGTTGATCATCATCGATGAAAATGTCAAAGACGATATGCCCCTCTTCGTTTCTCCTAGCTGTAATTTTAGATGATGTTTCAATGAGGCTTGCTTTTTTTACGCCGCTTTCCTTTATCTCCTTCATCTTGTCACGCAAGGCGATGAACATGGGATAAGTGAAATTCGGATATGTCGTGTGGAATTGTCCAACTGAGTCGCGGTAAATTCCGAACGGTTTTCCAATATCGATGTATTCTCCCATTTTGATTTTTACATCTTTGGGATCCTTGTGGAAAAGGTGCAGAATCGTCATCAACGAAAGCGTCGAGTAAATGCGCTGCGGAGCAAGTTCATCTTTGACATATGGGAACTTGTACAGCATTTTGATACGGCGGATAGTTCCATCGTTGTCGGGGTAGGCGTTGACGGCTCCAATTCGGGAACCTGCGTTTGAAAGCTCTGGGAAAATGTTATCGAGCAGTTGCCGTGATTCAATGTTTTGCGGCTTGTCGACTTGGTTAAGTTGGAATGTCGAGGAAAAACCGATTTCTTTAGCGCGGTCCCAGGTGCTTAGCGGATTCCAGTCACTTTTGTTTTTGTAGTAAGAGGTGTAGTTCAGCAAGAAACTGACAATGCAAATCTTGGAATTGCGCGTGGCTTCAACGAGCAGGGAGTCGTAGTTATAGAATGATTTGATTTGCGTGAAAAATGCTGCATGGCTTGTGTCTGGGTCCAGTTTTGTGAGAATTTCTTGGCAACGTGCGCCTTTGCGCTGTCCGAAGTCGGCTTCTTTGAAGAGAATATCGAATGCGATTGCGGCGGCTCCGCCTTCTCCTAAGTTATCAATAACCTTGGCATGGATGGACCTGTCCCATTCGTAGTAGTGCCCTAGCTTTTGTAGCGATTTTTCATCGATATCGGCAATGAGAATGTTTGGGTCGTTATAGGGCTTAGCTTCTAGGAGAACGCCGTCTTTGTTGCCGGTGGAATCCTTAACTTCTGTGGTCCACTTAAAAAATTGGTCGTAGAAAATATTTTCTGCCGATTCGGCGGTATAGTTGTTTTTGGAGTTTCCGAAAAAAAGAATGAGAGCTACGGCGATTGCCGAAAATGCGACCCCAAGATACAGTTTTTTTTGATTTTTTGAATTTTTTTGAGCCATGACGAGAAAAAAATAACAATTGAGTAAATAGTGTCATTTTTTGTGTCTGAATTAGAGGCGTTATTAGACTATATTTGGAAGTGAATAAAGAGGAGCGTATTTTTGGCTGTTCAAAAGAAAAAAACGGTAAAGAAACCCAAGAAAACTAAAGTTGAACCGAAAAAAGAAACCCAGGAACCGGATTCGTACTTTATTACGATGATGGTGGGGTATTTGGTGCTAATCGCCGGTGTAATTTTGTTGCTGGGGTGTGTCACGATTTCGATTGTTGGCGAACATGAAAACTGGCTTGGCAATTATTTTGGCGTGATGTTCCCGAGCTTTATGACGTTTTTGTTTGGGCGCGTGGCTGTTGTCGTGCTTACGGCGGCGCTTGTGCTTTGGGGACTTTTCATTGCCGTAGCATCGTTGCGGACGAAACTGTTCCGTTTTGCTGTGGGCGCAAGTTTGCTCGTGGTGAATGTGTCGTTTTTGATGTCGCTCAAGAATTTTGGATTAAAGAGTGTTTCGAACGATGCGCTTTCGATGAGCGGTGGCGTTTTGGGAGAGTTCTTTTTGCAGAACTTGGCGATTCCCGTGTTTGGGCGAGTTTCGTTTGTGGCTCCGCTGATTTTGCTTTTGATAACGCTTGCGTTGATTCTGGTGCTTTCGTTTGGCGTGCGCCCGAGACACTTTAAGTTTGTGGCGCAGACGATGCGTTATATTAGCGGAATTTTTGGACAGCGCCGTTCGCAGGGTACGATTGAAATTGAAACGGTTGAAGTCCCGACCGTGAATGACAAGAAAGAGTCCGAAAAGAAGACGCTCCGCCGTGGCGTGGTGATGGAAGACGAGACGATGATTTTTGTCCCGGACTCCGTGAAAATGCGCAGGCGCGGGAAAGTCGAGCCGTTTAATGGCCGCCATAACTGGTTGACGGATGATTTGGATGTAAACCGTTCGGATATGCAGACGCAAGCGGGGAATGATGCGCTTGGAATGCCGCAGTATGCGGGTGAAAATGTCGCTGGTGTCGCGAATGCCTCGGTGGCTGGCGAAATGCCTGCGGGTGATCTGCGCAATGCGCAAACGGTCATGGCGGGTGATGCTGCAATCGATGGCGTTTACGAAGATCCGGAAATTCGCCGTTTGGAAGAAGAATTGCGTTTGAACGAACGCCACATGAATGCGCTCCAGATTTTGGAAATCAAGGAACGCATTGGTGCGCTTCGCCGTGCTCGCGACTTGATTGACTGGGAAAAAGGTCATCGCGGTCGTATGCAAGTGAAAGGCGATGTGCGCCGTAATGGCGATGCGGAAACTTTGGATGTTGCGAATGCTGGGGCTAATCCCAATGCTCGCGTTGGGGTGACTGCAGCAAATGCTAAGGTGACGGCTGCAAACGATGCTGCTCGCCGTACTGCAGAACGAACGGTCGTTAATGCGGATATGCCGCGGCCCTCGAAATCGCAAACGAATGCGAATACGATGGTGCGCGATGCAACGCTTTCGGATTCTGTGGAAACGCGTGCTGCAATCCATGCCGAAGACTTGTTGGGCGGTGATGGCGCCTACGTAGAAGATTTCCCGGGAAGCCCGGCGGTTGATGATGACGAAACGTTTGCTCCGGTAGTTGTCGGTGCTGATGAAGTGGGCGAGGACCCGACCTTTGGATCTGATTTTGGTGGAAATGCGCGCCCGGCGGTGCATTCGGCTACGATTCCTGCAGCTCCGACGGCTTCTTACGACGAATACAAGATTCCTGAAATCGCAAAGATTCTCGACACGCACGAAGTCCAGACGGCTGATTACACCGAAGAAGAGCTGAACGCCATCGGCAAGATGCTCGAAGAAAAACTTGAAAACTTCAAGGTGAAGGGCCGTGTGATCGGTTGCGAAACGGGCCCGATGATTACGCGTTTTGAAGTGGAGCCGGGCCCGGGCGTGAAGGTGAGCCGCTTCTCGGCTTTGCAAGAAGACTTGGCGCTCCCGCTGAAGGTTTCGTCGATTCGCATTTTGGCGCCGATTCCAGGGAAGGCCGCGGTTGGTGTGGAAATTCCGAATCGCAAGTTCCAGACCGTGTTCTGCCGCGATGTGTTCATGAGCGAAAAGTTTAAGCCCGCACCCGACAAGATTCTCGTGGCGCTTGGCAAGGACATCACCGGTGAATCGTTTACGATGGACTTGGCGAAGGCTCCGCACTTGCTGATTGCTGGTCAGACGGGTTCTGGTAAGTCTGTTTGCATTAACGCGCTCATGGCGTCAATGCTTTTCAGCAAGACTCCTGACGAACTCCGCATGATTCTTGTGGACCCGAAGGCGGTGGAACTCAAGATGTACGAAAACATCCCGCACCTCTTGGCGCCTGTCATCACGAAGCCCGAAATTGCTATCCAGGCGCTCCAGTGGCTCTGCTACGAGATGGACCGCCGTACCGAAGTTTTGGCATCTGCAAAGGTGCGTAACATCGGTGGCTTTAACGCAAAGTTCGAAGCGGGTGAATTGCCGGATGAAGTTCCTGAAGAAGATCGTGGCCACCGCATGGCGTTTATCGTCGTGATTATCGATGAAATGGCGGACCTCATGATGGTTGCGGGCAAGGAAATCGAAAAGTCCGTAGCCCGCTTGGCGGCTAAGGCTCGTGCCGTGGGCATCCACTTGGTGCTTGCCACGCAGCGTCCGTCTGTGAAGGTCATTACGGGTATCATCAAGGCGAACTTGCCGACTCGTATTAGCTTCAAGGTGGCATCGCAGATTGACGCCCGCACGGTGATGGATCATGCCGGTGCAGAAAAACTTTTGGGTCGTGGCGATATGCTTTACAAGGCTGTGAACGACCCGGATCCGGTGCGCGTACATGGTGCTTTCCTCAGCGATGAAGAAGCCGAACGCTTGGCCGACGCCTGCTCTGACCAGAACGTATTCTACCCGCAGGTGGAATCGTTCGATGTCTCGGGCGGCGAAGAAGGCGATGAAGAAGGCGGCGGTTCGATGAAAAACGAAAAGCTCGACAAGCTTTTGTTCGAAGTCGCGCAGTGGGCCATTAGCGTGAACGGTCTTTCGACTTCGGCAGTGCAACGCCACTTTAGCGTGGGTTACAGCCGAGCCGGGAAGATTGTGGACCAACTTTATGGCCTTGGCGTGTGCGGCCCGAGCAAGGGCAACTCAAAACCGCGAGCTATGCTCATTGGAATGGACGAACTCATGCAACTTGAACGTTCTGGACGATTCGGGTAAGCTTATTTGATACTATACTAAAAGGTTTTTGACCTCAATATGCCATCAGTAAAACTGTGGGTATAGGGTTTATTCGTTTTTATTTTATTTCGGCAGCTTTTTACCACATCTTTGTAATAATATTGTTTATATTTTCGTAGTAATATTGTAAAGGTGTGTGCGAAGTGTATGTGTTTTTATCAGAACAGTTTTATTGAGGAGCTTTCAACTCCATGCTACATCGTTAGCACGGATGTGCTTAGCGAAAATTTTCAGAACATACGTGCAAAAGCTGACCGCGCCGGTCTTTCTCTTTTGCTAGCCATGAAAGGCTTCCCTCTTGCAAAGGCTTTTCCTTTTATCAAGTCATATGTTGAAGGAATTTCTGCGTCTGGGCTTTTTGAAGCAAAGTTGGGTTCAAAGCTCGGAAAAGAAGTGCATGTCCATACGCCGGCATACAAAAAAGAAGATGCGAAAGAAATTGCGGCCTATTGCTCACACATTGTCTTAAACGCCCCCCATCAGCTAGAGGTCTTTAGTCACGTCGCTACTAGCAAAAATGAGTTCGCCCTCCGCTTGAATCCTGAGGTTTCTGTAGTAAACGAATCGGTTTACAATCCATGCGCCCCGTATTCCCGTTTTGGCCTTACAAAAGAAATGCTTTCGGCTGTAGATGGTCGCTTTTTTGACAAAATTTCTGGCTTTCACATTCACGCCTTGTGCGGATCTTCCTCAAAAGATTTTAACAATTTGATTTCTGCCGTTCTGGATAAATTTTCTGACTACCTTCCTTCTGTATCTTGGATAAATCTTGGAGGAGGACAGGCTCTTCTCGAAGACGATTTTGATTTTGCTGACTTCGCCGAAAATCTGGACATTCTGCATTCAAAGTATCACTTAAAAACCTACATTGAACCCTGCGAGTATTTGGTGATGGATGCGGGCTTTCTTCTGACCACTGTTTTGGACGTGGTGCATAATGGAAAGGACATCGCCATTTTGGACAGTTCTATTTCGTGCCATGCCTTGGATGTCCTTAAAAATTACTATCAGCTGCCCGTAATTTATCCACAGGCCGGGGAAAAGGGCTATTCCTATCTGCTTGCAGGAAACAGCTGTCTTTCTGGCGACATTTTTGGCGAGTACACTTTTACCGCCCCCTTAAAACCGGGCGATAAAATCGTCTTTGGTGACATGGGTTCTTATTCCTTTGCACAGATGAATTATTTCAACGGCATCAATTATCCTGATATCTGTTTTTACAGCGAAAAAAACGGATTCCAGCAGATAAAATCCTTCGATTACATGAACTACGAGGCTCTCTATGACTGATTATGAAATTGAAATGGAATTGGAAGCTGCTTTAGAAGCATTACCAAAAGAAAATCCGCCGGTAAATCTTTCCGACTGGAATTCTGGTTCTGACTATAAGGAAAAGCTTGCATCAGTTGTAAAGCTTGGTAAAAAGTCTGACTTGTTTGATTATCAGTATTTCTTTCCTGACTGCATAAAAAAAGACCTTGCCCATAAATTGGGATTTTCTGATGAAGCTTACGAAAATTCTTTTTTTGCGCCTGTATCTCAAAGCACCCTTTCTATCGTAACGCTCGCTATATTCTTAAAAAAGCATAATCAAAAGGTGGGGATTGTAGAGCCGGTTTATTTTTCTGTACAAAGTTGCGTTGATGACATTGGCATACCTTATCGCCTTTTTAGCGATTACATGGAAAACATAAACAGTACTTTTGATGTAGAAGAACTCCTACAGTCTGACTGTACTGCATTTTGGTTTACGTCTCCGGTCAACTCTTGCAGCATTTATTTTAAGGAGCGCGTTACAAAAGGAATTCAAAAACTCCTGGATGCAGGTAAAATAGTCATCTTAGATGAATCCCTATGCGTAAACGGATATGAACTTTCAAGAGTTTTTGGAGTTCAGGATAATCTCCTCTACATTTATAGCCCTCATAAGGCTTTGGGACTCCAAGGAATAAAATTCTCTTACGTTGTGTGTCATACAAAATACTATGATGACATCAACAACCTTGAAGATATCTACGGAGGCTCCTTGTGCTATTCCTGCCAGGAAGGAGCAAGACATTTTGTTTCAAAGAATTTCGACGACTGCCGGGATGTTTACACAGCCTTTTGGCAGGATAACTTTCTGAAGGTGAAAAACATTGTAAAAAACTATGATTTTGCCCGAATCTCGCCGGAAACCTTTGGCCACTATGCCATGATTTTTATCCGTTGCGCTGTAGACGATGCATCCTTTGTAGAGGCGATGAAACGCCTGATGAAGGAAAAAGGCTATTTTGTCTATCCCGGCATTTTGCAGGGCTTTGACCCAGAAAAGTGTTTTTGTTTTCGAATAAATATGCTTTTAAATAGCAATGATATTGAAAACGGGCTGAAGGCTGTCCTTGAATACATAAAAAATACCGAGAAGTAATCAGGGGGCATAAATATGATTGATTATTTGCAGAAATTTAAAGAAACCGTTGCTGCTTACCCTGAACGTGTAGCTGTTTTAGATAAAGACGGTGATCGCAGCACTACATACAAAAAACTTGATGAACTTTCAAGCCGTGTAGCAGCTTTCTTAAAAAGCAAAGGTTTTCAAAAAGAAAACTTGATTGCCATACATCTTGAAAAATCCATGGAATATATTGCCGTGGAATTAGGCGTGATGAAAGCGGGAATTGCCTATGTGCCGCTTTCTGAAAGTATGGGGCAGGAAAGAATTGAGCATGTATTAAAAGATTCTGGTGCAAAACTTGTTTTTGATGCGGACACATTGGAAAAAGCTATGGAAGCCGAGCCTCTCAGCACTGAAGCTTGGGCGGATTCTGACGAGCACGATCTTGCCTTCGTCATCTATACATCCGGAAGCACCGGAACGCCGAAGGGAGTTGTAGAAGAATATGGTGCGTATAGATTTATCACTACAGGAACTGCATTGCCTGCACTCTCACCGTACCATAAAGAAGATGATAATTTACGATTTGCAAATGTGGCACCGGTAACTTTTTCCGCCTTCAATATTATCTCATTTAGTGTGCTGTATTTTCAAGGAACAGTCTACCTTGTTTCAGAACCCCTGCTGAAAAATCCTGCGCTTTACATGCAGTATCTGGTCAAAAACAGAATTGAAATCATGTTTTTAACAGCATCTCTCGTAAATACATTTTCAGAAGCACCAAATCTCTCGCTTAAAGCAATTGCCCTTTCTTCCGAGCGGGTAAGCAATGTTTTCTCAAAGTCCTTTGACATATTGAATCTTTATTGCAATACGGAACTTATGTCTACGGCCTGTCTTTTTAAACTCGACAAATCCTATCCCAACACACCCATTGGGAAAGGCTGTACATACACGGATATGCTTTTGCTCGATGACGGTAAAGTTTCGGAAAAAGAAGGGGAAATCTGTCTGTATCTGCCTTATTTCCGCGGCTACCTGAACCAAAAGGAAGAGACAGAGAAGGCTTTTGTCTCGATTGGCGGGAAAAAGTTCTTCTGCACGAGGGACGTTGCCCGCCGCGGAGAAGACGGACTTCTGTATGTGCTGGGTCGGGCAGACGATATGGTAAAGATTAACGGAAACCGGGTGGAACCAGCCGAAGTAGAGACAGTACTGAAAAAAGTTCTGGAAACAAAAATGGTTGCTGTAAAAGCCTTTGAAAAAAAGGGAAAATATTATCTCTGCGCCTATTATCAGAAAGAATACTCTATTCCTGTGGAAACCATCCGCGCCTCGCTAAAGCCCTTGCTCCCCGCCTATATGATCCCCTCATTTTTTGTGCAGATGAAAAAGATTCCCCTGAATATAAACGGAAAAATCGACAGGAAAAATCTACTCATCCCGAATTTTGTTTCTCAAAATACATATGTTGCACCTCGGACAGAATGTGAAAAAATACTCTGCGATGCATTCAAGGAAGCCCTTGAAGACTTTGAGGAAATTGAAAAAATCGGCATTGACGATGACTTCTTTTTAATGGGAGGCGACAGCGTAAGTGCCATGGAGCTTATGCTTGCTTGTGAGGAGTTAAAGTTGACCGTGCCGCTTATTTATGAAAAACGTACTGTCCGTGCTCTTGCCGAAGTGCTAGATAAGAAGATGTCTTTAAGTTCCCCAGCCACAGCAAAAGAGACTCCAGAAGAAAAACTCCCCCTTATCCTTTCTCAAAAGGAGGTGCTTGATTATGAAGCTTGTCTCCCAGACACCATCGTAGACAATGTTCCCTTGTATTTGACTTTACGTTCGGATCTTGACGAAAAAAAACTCTATCAAGCTCTGAAAAAAGTGATTGAGGCGCACCCGGCCTTACGCACCGTGATTGAAAAGGACAGGGAACAAGGCTATGTGCAGTATCAAAAACAGAATATTGACGATGCAATAAGCGTAGAGGCTATGTCAGAAAAAGAACTTGACGCTATCGTCGAAAACTTTGGAGAAATCTTCCCTCTTGATGGAAGCCCACTTTTCAGATGCCGCATCATCAGAACAGAAAAACGGCTTGTTCTTCTTTTAGAAGTTCATCACGCTATTGTAGACGGACTTTCCCTGCATATTTTCCTTTCCGATATAGAAAAGGCTTATCGAGGCGAAGTTCTTACAAAAGACTGCTACAATGAGTTTATAAAAGAAATCTTCGCAGCCGAAAAAGATACATCCCTGCTTTCATTGACTGCAAACCAAAATTCCACACTCACTTTATCAAATGGCAAAATCTGTTATTGTGCGCCAAAGCATGATTTTGAAAAAGAAGATAAGGCCGCTTGTCAAGAAATAGCAATCCCTTGTACAAAAAAAATAAGAGATTTTTGTTTCTCGCATTCCGTCAGCCAGAACGATTTTTATCTCTTTGCCGCGGCTCTTTCCCTTGCCCTTTACAATGACTGTGAACAAGTTGCTTTTGACTGGATTTGGAATGGTAGAGATTCTGCAAAATATGCAGATACCATTGGTTATTTCTTGAAGGAATGTTTTATTGCGCTGGAACTTCCTCAAAGTACCCCCGTTCTTGACGCTCTTATAACTTGCAAAAATAAAATTTTACAATCCCTTTCCAGTGCAAATGACATGTCCCAAAAGAGGGTTCTGCCAGATGAAAATAAAATCTGCTTTATTTTTCAGGGTGAAATGTACGTTCCGAACACCCACGGCTTTTTCACTTCTGCCAAATGGATTGAAAATTCGGATAGGGCTGCAGAAAGCATCATGGACATCGAGGTTAAGGTAGATGATGGAAAAACCGAAGTTTCTTTTGACTACGACGGCGGAAAATACAAGAGAGAAAGTATCGCGACTTTTTCGAAAGTATTTGTCTTTTGCTGCCAGATGATTTTACAAATAGAAGAAAATGCCGGGCTTACGATTGAGGAAGTAAAAAAACAATGGCAAAAAAGATAACTTTTAAGAATGCAAGGAGTCTATATGGAAATTAAGTCTAATTTGAATGGTGAAGAATTGACGGTGGAACTTTCGGGGGAGCTGAATGCAATGACGGCTCCACAGCTTTCGACATTCCTCGCTCCGCATCTTGAAAAGATAAAATCCCTTGTTTTTGACTTTAAGGAATGTGATTTTGTTTCGTCGGCAGGGATCCGCGTGTTGCTGTCTTCTTTCAAGACGCTGAAAAAGAACCAGGGCGACATGCGACTTGAAAATGTGGGCCCCAATTTTAAGGAAGTTCTCGAAGCGACGGGGCTGGATGTAGCGTTCGGTATATTGTAGTAGGTAAAATGTTCAAGACATTTCTTTCAAGAAAGTTCTTTTCACTATTGCTGTCGAGCTCAATTAGCCTACTCGTCATTACGGTATTGGCGCTATCGGATACATTGATTGCGGGTGTCATGTTGGGCGAAGAAGCCGTTTCGGCCATTTGTCTAGTTGTCCCGGCTTATTCCTTGGCTGGCTTTGGTGCTTGTGTGGTTGCTTTGGGGATTCCAATCCTCTATAATCGGGCCATGGGGGAGTTTAATAAGGAAAAGGCGGATCGTTGTTTTGCGTTTGGACTCTTTATGGCTGTGGTGATGGGATTAATCCTGTATACCGTTTTTATGCTGTTTGGGGATGCCTATCTTCGTTTCTATGAGCCTTCTACAAGCGTTTTCAATGCGGCAAAGGATTATTTCTTTTGGTATAAGTACACAATCTTGTTGTTGCCTATTATGACGTTAATGGACGAAATGGTCCTTGCCGACGGCGATGAAACTTTATCGATGGTTTCAGGGATTGTACAGATTGTTGGAAATATCGTCTGCTCCATTGTTTTTGCAAAATTTGTAGGTATTGAGGGGATTGGGTTTGGATCGTTTATTGGAACTTTGGTTGCGTTACTTGTTGCTTTTGCGCATCTTCTTCGTAAAGGCAATTCCTTGAAATTTGGTTTTTATTTTTCGTTGAAATTGCTTGTCGATGTCGTGAAGTATAGCGCAATAGATGCGGGAACATATCTTTTCTTGGCTTGTTTCACCGCCGTAATGAACCGTTTTATCACCTTCGCCTATGGTCCCGAAATGCTTGTGCTTGGAGCCGTTATCCTTTTTGTTAAAGAGATTCAAATTGTGTTTGATGGCGTAGGGGAGGCGTTTACTCCGTTAATGAATATCTATCTAGGCGAAGAATCTTATGATGCTGTCAAAAAATGTTATAACCTTTCTTTGAAAACCGCTGTTGTTGAAGGCCTGGCTTTGACGTTGTTGATGATTCTTGTTGCTCCTTTTATTGTTGAACTTTATGATATTTCTGATCCGGCGGTTTATTCTTATGCGGTTCTTGGTGTTCAAATCGAAGTGTTTGGACTTGTGTTCTTGAGTTTGCTGTATCTGTTGAGTTCTTACTATTTGCTCATTGACAAGATTAAGCTTGGTTTTGTGATGAGTGCTCTCCGTGATGTACTTGTGGTGACCCCTGTCTGTGTAGTTTTGGGGTATTTCTTTGGTATATATGGAATGTTTGCCGGAGTTGCTATTGGCCCTGCATTGACCTACGTGATTACGGTCTTGTACATCCGCTTCCGGTATGGAAAAGATAATTACCCTTTATTGCTTTCGGAAAAGTTAAAGGGTTTTAAACATAAATTTTACGAGTTTAAACTAAATCCGGAGTCGATTGTTGGGACTCAGCATCAAGTAGAAAAATTCCTTCTAGAAAATAACATTGGAAAGAAGACCATTTCGAAAGCGAAGTTGCTGATAGAAGACCTTTATATGCTCATTTATGAAAAAAATGGCGTGGATAAAGCCGTTTATGCGGAATGTACTGTCATTATTCGAGAAACGGACGTGCAGATTATTACTAAGGATGATGGTGTTCTGTTTGATTTGTCCAGTGAAGATGTTATCGCGGGTTCGATTATTGAATTTATGGTTTCTGGCTACATGGAGAAATTGAAGGAAAACAAGAAATACCTGACGACTATGAGCTATAACCGTAATACATTCAGGATTAAATACGAGGGGTAAATATGATTGCTGACAATATAACCGAGACCCTTTTTGTCGAAATATCGCTCTTTTCAGTACTGTTGCTTGTTTTTATGCTGTACAATAACGTTGTACTGTATAAGATAAGCATGAAGGATAAGCTGTCACTTACCCTTATTTCGGTTATTATAGTTTCTGTATTCGATGGAATATGGCATTTTGTAGATGGCGCTGGACGTCCGGTTTTAGAATATACTTGCGCCTACGTTTATGCAATCGGTCTCGTATTTGGAACATCGGTGTTCGCTTGGTTCACTCTAGATCGTTTTGAAATTGTTTTAAAATCGAAGAAATTGTATGGTCTTTTATTTGTTGCCCCTATTGTTTTGACGACTCTTTTATGTCTTTCTACACCATGGACGAATTTGGTGTATTCCTATGATGAACATGGTGTCGAGTATATGCCATTGTTTGATTATTTTGTAGCGCCCATTTCCTTTCTTTATATGGGTGTCTCGATTTTTCTAGCGATTTATTATTTGGTTTTGCACCGTAAAAAGAAAAGTGAGAATATCTCTTATGCCAGAAATTTGTTGATATTTGCTGTGTTGACAGTCAGCGTAATAGCTGTGCAGGCTTATGTCCTTGAAATTGATGAAAACTACGTGGTGATAAGCTTTGCTTGGGCGATAGGCTTTGTCTTTTTTACGACATACGTGAATACGGAAAGGTTTGTTAAAAGTCGCGAAAGAATTGCTGCGGTGGAGTCGGATTTAGAGATTGCTGCGAATATCCAGCGGGGGGCGCTCCCGACGGTAGTTCATGCACTTTCGAATCATCCCAACGTGGATATTTTTGCGTCTATGGCTACTGCAAAAGAAGTGGGCGGCGACTTTTACGATTTCTTTGAAATAGATGGTACGCATATTTGCTTTGTAATCGCCGATGTTTCGGGTAAGGGGGTTCCTGCTGCTCTTTTTATGATGGTCGTGAAAACGATGATTCGTGACCATGCATCCATGAAACTTTCTACGGCAGAGATATTCAATGATGTGAATCGACTTTTATGTGAGAACAATGCCGAAGAAATGTTTGCTACGGCTTGGATAGGAATTTTGGATACTAAAACAAAGGTCATGAAATGTACCAATGCGGGGCATAATGCCGTATGCTTTGCCAAAAAAGACGGCTCGTTCGAGTTCCTGCGGCAGCGCCATGGGGTGTTCCTCGCCGGGTTTGACTCAACGCAATATAAAGAATCAGAAATCCAGTTCGAAAGCGGGGATTGCCTGTTCCTCTATACCGACGGCCTTACCGAGGCTCATAATGTCGAATCGGAACTTTATGGCGAAGAGCGCCTTTTGAATAAGCTGAATTCTATTGAAACGCGCGGCGGTGAAAGCTTCTTGATACAAATTTCGGATGATGTGCGGGGCTATGCCGAAGGGACAGAACCCTTCGATGACCTCACCATGATGGTGATTAGAATTGATTGATTTTGGGGTAAGTCCATTTTTTTCTAATTTTGGGCTAAAACAAAATGCATACGCATCAGCAATTCCTGTCGCGGTCGTACTTGACGATTTGTTTGCAAATTCGTAAAGCATTAGCTTATAAACGATTACCGGGCTAAACTTGCGATTTTTCATCAACTTTAGCCTGTAAATAATTTATTTCTGGGCTAAACTTGCAATTTTTTGTTGACTTTAGCCCACTAATCTGATATAACTCGGCTAAATCTCATTCTGCGTGTGGTTGCCGAAAGTGAAACATAGCCAATCACTACATGAAAATACTCAGTACAAAGACTTCTACGACGCCGACGGCCCATGCGATTGTGGATGTAACGGACCAAATCATCAACTGGTCCTTGGCTTCGCGGACGCCTAGCGTACGGTTGACGACCCAGAAGAAGGAATCGTTGAAGTAACCGAAAAAGAGGGATCCCACGCAACAGGCGATTACGCCCAGAAGCGGATTCGCCCCGGCTGCTGCAAGTATCGGAGCCGAAATGCCGGCTGCCGTTGTCATGGCGACCGTGCCGGAACCTTGAATAAAACGCATGGTCGTGGCGATAAGCAGCGGGAGTACAATAATGGGGATTGAGGCTGATGCTAGTCCCTGCGCCATGTAAGTGCCCAGGCCGGAATCCTTGATGAGTTGGCCAAGTGCGCCACCGCCGCCGGTTACCAGCATGATGATACCCGCCGAAGCCATGCCCTTTTCCATTTCCATCATGACGGTATTCCTGTCGAGATGCCTGCCAAGAGAGAAAATCGCAAGCAATAAGCCAAGCCCAATCGCAATAATTGGCTGCCCAAGGAATATAAGCACTCCCATGACGCCCGTTTTAAGATTCAGTGCGCTTGCCACGGTGTTGATCAAGATGAGAATAATCGGAAGAACCAACGGTCCAAAGGACTCAAACGTATTCGGAAGTTTTTCCTTGTCCATGTCGAATGTGTTTGCGCTCCTTGGTTCCTGATGCATTCCCTCGGTTACTTCATCTTTTTCGTTAGTTTGCCTGGGAAATTTTTTTGCCAAGAAAACGCGGGAGTAGAAAATGCAGGCTACGGCCATCGGTAGCGCCAGCAGAATGGCGATAAGAATATAAGCGCCCATATCCACGCCAAAAATGCCACAAACGCCCAAAGGGCCTGGAGTCGGCGGCACCAGGGAATGCGTAATGACAAGGCCTGCCGCGAGAGCCGTTCCAAGAGCAATGAGGGATTTTTTTGTCGCCTTGGAAAGGGCCTTTGCAATCGGCGCTAGAATGACGAAACCGGAATCGCAGAAAATCGGGATGGAAACAAGGAAGCCGGTAAATGCCAAAGCCTCTTCTTCGCGGCCTTTGCCAAATAACTTCAAGAACGTATAGGCCATGCGCTTGGCGGCACCAGTAGCTTCAAAGATTCTGCTCATCATGACGCCTAAGCCGATGATGATGCCGATGCTCCCTAGCGTTCCCCCGAAGCCCGTGGTAATGGAATTGATGATGCCGAAAGTCTTTCCATTTTCCAGCGTAATGTTCGTGAGCGGCATACCTCCGACTGCACCGACGAAAACCGTCGTAATCATCAACGCTGGGAACGCATGAATTTTCGTCTTTAACAGCATTAATATCAGAAGCGCGATGCCCAAAAGCAAGGCGAGAAGCATGCTTTGCCCACATAATCCGTTAACCATGATTTACTCCTTTATTCATCGCACTCTGACTAAATCTTATTACTTTACTTTGGTCATGCTGAACGTGGCGGTGAACGGCTTGCCGTCATCGCCAATGCGAAGTGCAGTCCAGTTCATCACGCCGTCCTTGATGGATTCGATTTCCCACCATTCGCGGTATTCCTTTCCGTCGTTGTCTTCCCAACGAGTGCAAAGCAGGCTCCCATCGACAAAGTACTCCGACAGTTTGTTCACATCGGACACCCATTCACCTTCATCGGTGTGACGGTAATAGACATAGGAACCATCATTCTTGTATTCCCATCGGTGTTCAAGGTGATCGTCATAGACCGACTGTTCGCTGCTGATGCGTCCTTCCCATAAGCCCAGAACCTCCTCGGAGTAATCGATGGTCTTGACGTAGCGTTGAGGAATAGTCATGGTGAGCGTCGAATCGGGCGCCTTGATGGTAAACTTTGTGATGGTCTGCATTTCGGTTTCCGTTATGGAGTTCACGGTGAGTATGGCTTCTATCGCACCGTCATCGGTCGAGCCGGTTATGGTAAACGTATTGCTGTCTAGTTTGAGGGAATGCGGTTATCCCATTTTTTATATTTGCTGGTATTGTCTGTCCTTGACATTGTCAGATAAAATTTGTTGTCGGGAGCGAAGGTAAAGACAACTTTCTCGTTGGTTGGAAGTGGTTGACCTGCAATTTCGCTTATAATCCACTTGCCCAAAACTTTTTCTGCCAAGGACTTTTCGGCGGATGGAATTTTTTTTTAAGACAAATTATTGCTTGACGAACATGCTGCGATTGTCATGCCTAGCATTAGAGACAGGGCACCCATCATTAGTTTTTTTAGCGTTTTCATTTTTACCTTCTTGTTATTTTTTTTTAGAAAAACGTAATTGAATAGACTAGAACAAATGCTTCCATTGAAATCCGATGGTGTAGAAAAACCATTCTCGTCCGCTATAGGTCATCAGACATTCCTTGAAATAAATTGCCGATGTACCAACCTGTACCTACAGTGCCGCCAATGGCAAACTCCAAAAATGCGATGGGTGATAAGGTAATTGATGCAACGGGAGCAATCGAAACAGGAGATATTTCTAGTCCCATGTTGAATTTTACGTGGTTTTCTTTGGTGAATGCGTTATCGCCACGCAAAAAGGGAAGCGTGTAGGCAGCATCAAATTCAACAACTGCTTTTGCACCGTCATAAGCTCCGCTTATTCCCGAGAAATGTCTAGAACCCGATTCATGGTCGGCCTTGGGGTAATATGCCGCCGATGTTGTCGCAGAAAGTTCCCAAGGAGATTTCTCTGGGTTCGTTTTTTCTAAAGCAGAAGTTTCTTCTGCATAGAGCATGCTGCAACAAAGTGCAACTGGAATAAGTAATAGTTGCTGCTTCATAAAACCCCTTCCTGATTATTATAAATATATCGCTGTTTAGATGAGGTAGAGATTTTTTTTTCTTGATACGGCCAATTTTTTTTATTCCAACTAGGAATAGAAACTGAACTCATCTATAATCAGGAATTTTCCAGACGACTACCAAATACAATACAAAAGGTTGCCTTGAGAAAACTGATGATGATAGACAATGCAAAAAATCTAGACGATTTACGCATTCCGCCAAACAATCGCCTTGAACAATTGCACGGCGATAGAGAGGGACAGTTTTCAATCCGCATAAACGATCAATGGCGAATTTGTTTTACAATAATCGACGGACACTTCTACAACGTTGAAATTGTAGATTATCACTAGGAGCAGACCATGAACAAGCATATCAAGACTCCGACTATCGGGGAGATTCTTAACGAAGAATTTTTCTTTCCTATGGGTTTGTCCGCCTACAGAGTCGCACAGGCTATCAATGTTCCCGTATCAAGGATTCAAGACATTCTTCATGACCGCCGGAGAATCTCAGTCGATACATCTTTAAGACTCGCCAAGTTTTTTGGCGTATCTGATGATTACTTCATTTCACTTCAAGACGACATCGACATTCGCAATCTTAAGATTGAAATCGCTGCGGAACTAGAAAAAATCAAGACATTTGAAGTCGCATAAGCGTTTTCTTCCCGCATCTTGCAAAAACTCTGCACTCTCTTGAAAATTTTAACAAAAATACTCTGCGCATTGTTAAAACGATATGGATGGCCTCATGCAACTCGAACGTTCCGGGAGATTCGGATAGCGTTTGCAAAGGTTAGGGGACTTACCCGTTTCCTTTGCCGTTATACCGGAATGCGAGCATCGTGATGTCGTCAAATTGAGGCGCTTCGCCAACAAAGGCATTCAACTGTTCCAATACCGTTTTGCACGCTGTTTCGGGATTTTCGTCCGCACACAAACTTGCTGCTTGTAGCAAGCGTTCATCGCCAAAGAGTTCGCTATTCTCGTTATTTGCCTCGGTCACACCGTCGGTATAGACAAACAGGCGGTCGCCCTTAGCTAGCGTCACGGAATGTTCCTGATACACCATTTCATCCATGCCGCCTAAAACAAAATTGGGCTTTGTCTTCAAGAACGAAATTTCACTTTCATGGATATGCACTGGATAGTTATGTCCCGCGTTCACGAACTTCATTTCGCCGGTCGAAAGGGTCAGAATGCCTAGCCAGCAAGTAATGAAAAATCCGAGTGAGTTTTCTTTACAAATCATGCTGTTGGTTGATTCAAAAATTTCTGCCGGACCCATTTTCTGTTCGGCGTAACAATGGATGAGCGTTTTCACCACCACCATAAAGAGTGATGCCGGAATTCCCTTGCCGGACACATCGCCTACAGTCAATAGCAAGTGGTCTTCGTCTAACAAGAAATAGTCATAAAGGTCGCCACCGACCTCTTTGGCCGGTGTCATTGTTGCAAACAGTTCAAAATCATTCCTATCTGGAAAATTAACTTTCGGGAGCATCGCCATCTGGATTCTTGATGCTACACCGACTTCCGCTTCAAAGCGTTCTTTTTCAGCCGTAACTTTGGACAAGTTGTCGATGTAGTTCTTGATATCCGTTTCCATTTGGAAAACCGCATGCGCAAGTGTCAGAATTTCGTCCTTGGCCTTTATGTTTTGCAACTTATTTGAGGGCTCACCTCCATTTTTGGTAAACTGACTTGCTTCGTAAGTCACCAATGCAATCGGATTGATAAAACGCTTGTTGATATAGGAGCCGAAAAGCAAAATAGAAAGCAAAGCGAAGACTACTTCTATCGTTATGACATAATTCATAAAACGATGCTTTGCCGAAACATATTCCTGAGTTGATTTTTCTGCTCCGATAACCGCAACAACTTTCCCTGTAGAATCCTTGACCGGCATCATTGCCGCTATATGAGATCCACTCCGAGTTTTTTCGATATGGTGGACAACAGTCTCTCCATTTTCGAACACGCGCTTTGCTGCAGCGTTATATTCGGGTTCATCATAGATTTCAAAATAGCGTAGCGGATACTCCCGAAAACTGCTTTTCTTGCTCACCGGATCGTGGATGTAGGTGATGCGTTTGTAGTCTGGAGCTTCAACGATTGAAACATAAAGAAAGTTCAAGTCAAACTTATCGACAAAGTCCTGCAAAATTGCTGCCGTCTGGGCATAGTTTGCGTCAGGCCCTTTTTCAAGATACTGTTTAAAGTCATTGGGGTGCAGGCACTCGCGGGCCGCCGATGCAATGGCTCTAATACTGGAGTCGTACTGTCTTGTGAACTGTTGCGAGAACGACCAATAACCCGCCGCCAAAACGATGGAACACAGGACGAGTCCCATGATCAAGGCGCACGCAACAATTTTTTTTGTAATTACAGGTAATTTTCTGATTCGCATAAAAATATTCTCCAACTTCCCTCAAAAATCCACACATTTTTTCATAATGACAAGGCTATTGAGGCTATGTTTTCGGAATGAGCCTGCCAAGCAGCTTGGTTTCTTATAAAAATATGTTTTTTTTGGCGTTTGCGAAAGTATAGTAAATCACATCGTGATAGTCGTTTACTAGTTCTATGCCTTTATCGATCCGAAAAACGGATTGATTTTTTGATTTTTAATCGTGATTTGTGCTATTCTGCTATAACTCGGCTAAATCTACCTTTCAAGACCTTCACTACATAAAAAAAGCTCAGAACAATGACTTCTACGATGCCGAATGCAAAAAGCATACTTTGTCCGCACAAACCATTAACTATGATATGCTCCTAGAACAAGTGTTTCCACTGAATTCCCAAACCATAGAATATCCATTCGCGGCCGCAATAGGTCATCATCGGTTCGTGTTCTGAGTCTTTATATTTCTCTCGGAAACTGCGTCGGGCTTCAAAGTCGGCGAGTACGTACAGTTTATTTTTTTCGCTGAGCTTAATTTCTGCCATGGACCAAATGTCGATAGTCATGAAGTCGCCTTTATAGTTTGACGAATAAACTCCGTAATCACTAGACTTATAGTGGCCTGCAAGCGTTACTCCAACGCCAATCAATGAAAGTTTCAATGGCATCTGGTAACCTATAAAATATTCCTGTTCGTAAATCCAACCACTTGCCAAGCCTTCGTCTGCTTGCCAAAGCCAAATATCGGCGTTGGTGCCTGTCATTTTTTGGTAGCCGGCTTTGTATGTTGCCGTAGCAACGACATGGTGCCAGTCGCCTTCCCAAAGCGCGGCGAGGTCAAACATAAGGCATGCGCTTGCCCATCCATACACATACCAATGAGCGAAGGGCATCATGTCCTTGTATTCTGGTTTTGCGGCTTCGTATTTGGCCATTCCCTGAAACCAAGCGCTAATGTTCCAGCCAGTTCCTACAATGCCGCCAATGGCAAGCTCCAGAAAAGCAATAGGAGATACGGTAATCGAGGCGACAGGCGCAACGGATACCGGCGTGACTTCCAGTCCCGCGTTGAAAGTCACATGGTTGTCGGCGGTAAATTCGTTATTGCCTCGTAAGAAGGGGAGTGTATAGGCTGCATCGAATTCTACGACGGCCTTGGCTCCGTCGTAAACACCGTTCACTCCTGAAAAATGGCTGGATCCGGTTTTGTGCTCTGCTTCTGGGTAATACGCTCCCGATGCGGTCAACGAAAATTCCCAAGAGGATATTTCTTGCGTGCTTTTTTCGGGGGTTTCTTCTGCGAAAAGCATGCTGCAACAAAGAGCTACAGATATAAATAATATTCTGCTGTTCATATATTCTCCTTGTGAATGACTATGCTTTTGAGTCTTGCTTTTTAGAAATTCATTTTTCCTTTAAACGTGATGCTGCTCAAATTGCGGTAGTCGCTGAATAATCCTTTTTTGTTTTCATCGGGACCTTCGTAGTAAATATCGCCGATGATGCTCAAGGTAATGGCGTCTGTTAGCTTGTAATCCGCTTCAAGTTCCATGGCGCTAGAAAAATCTCGCAAGTCAAGCGCCCCCGATGCCATAAGCGTTAGCGTTTCGTTCAAGAGAGTCTTTTCGACACTTAATGTTGCTTGGTGCTCAAAGCCCTTGCGTTCAATGTTCTTTTCGTGATCGAATACAATGTCGGCGATGTATTGCGCTGTAAGAGTCCAGCCGCCGCTTGGCGCCCAGTCAAGGCCTGCAAGGCTTATGAGTTGGTGCTTTTGCAAGCTGGTTTTCACGTTTTTACCGCTGAATTGGGATTGCATTTGATATTCCGCAGTTGTCTGGAAATGGCGCTTGGGGAAGTAGGCTTCCTCGAGTCGAATCACGAATTCACCTGCAGGGATGGCTGCGTCGAGACCTAACATCATCATGCGTTTATATTTGCCAGAAATATCAATTTCAAAGATGTCATCGTAAATGTCGCGGTCGTCTGATGCTGTAGAATTGTATATGACCATGTTGGGTATATATCTAAAGAATGGTATGTCGTCCCAACCGTAAAAGTAGTAGAGCGATACATCGGCAAATGAGGTGTAGGCACTTGCCCTGAAGGCAAATTCGCTGTTGGATATGTGCTTGTTGGGGCGTTCAATGTCGCGGTAATCTTTTGGCGCGTAAATTCTGATTCCATCTACATTTGAGAATATGATGTCTTTCAGTGGGTTGCCTTTAGCAAGGGGAAGGATGCTTGGCGTAAAGAAAGGAATGATGAATGCGTCGACTTGCATTTTTTCGGTCAACAGAGAAAGACGCACTGCATCGATCCCGAGCCTTGATTCGTTGTAATCGCTTGCGATAAAGCTGGCTTCGTCTTTGGGGCTTATGACATCTGTAATTTGAATGTCGTCTGCTTTTCCCCATGAGACGATTTGACGACCGACTCTGAGAGCAAGCATTTCGCCTTTCCAGTCGATGTAGGCTTCTTTCAGCTTGAGTGCAAATGTGCCATCGTCAGAGACTAATGCGGAATAGCCGTTCGCAGATTGTGCGCCCAACGCATCGTGAATCAATTGCGCGTTCACGACGATGGTAGCCTCGTCAATGTATGATTTTATCGTGCCCTCGAAAATATTTTGACCGAGCAGAAAGTCGCCCTTGTTCTCGTGCGTGTGCGGCAACCCAAGCCCCGCTTGAGAAGTGAAGCTCCCTGTGAAATTGATTTCTTGGGCGAAAACTGTTGAGGCTAAGATAAGTCCATAAAGAGGTATTGTCTTAAAAATATTAGTCTTCATTTTTCTTTTCCTTTCCTAACGGTTTTACGACATTTAAAAGGGCTGGTGAAATTGTGTAGTCTGCGAGCAATGCTCCAGAAAGGCCGATAATCGTGAGAATTCCGATAATCATCAAGAATCGCATCGGGCTGAACAAAAATACGGAGAACATGGCGCACAGAATAAGCGTTGTCAAGAACATCGAAGAACCGATTTCACGGAATGTGGCTTCGGTTGCTTTAAAATACGAACCGTATTTTTCGATACCCATTTTAAGGTGTGTTGTCATGTGAATGGTATCGTCGACGGCGATACCCAAAATCATGGGCATGACGGTGACCGTTCCGAAGTCTAGCGCAAATCCGAAATATCCCATAACTCCTCCTACAAGAATTACCGGGGCGATATTAGGTATCATGCTGATGAATCCCGTTCTGATGCTTGCGAAAGCGAGAATCAACATGATTGCGATAATGATGAATGAAAAACCGAACGACTTTATGCCGCCAAGTACGATTCGTCGGCTCATTTCGGCGTATTGGATCATGCTCCCGAGCAGACAATGCTTGGCGTCAGGGAAAAGTTCCGCGAGTTTAGTCTTAATCGCTGCCACATTGTCGACTGCTTCTTCGGTGGCGTAACGGCTCATGTCTACGCTTACGATGGTTGTTTTGAAGTCATCGTCCATGACATCGCTAAAATCGTTATGCATTTCGATGGAGGATAGTTCCATTAGCTGGGCGAGAACATAATCCTCGTCGGGAACTTTGTAGAATTCTTCTTTTCCTTCGTTTAAGGCACTATTCATTTCATTCAAGATGCTTGTGACGGAAGTGATGCGAGGCTTTCCTCCCGACCACTTGGTGAGCGAAAGTGTGCCTAGGAATTTTTCGAGTTCCAAAAGCGCATTCATGTTTTTTGTTTCTTTGAAAGCGCCTTCTTCGTCAAACGAAATCATGACGGTATAGCTATACTGATTTCCAAGTTTTGCAGTTCGCAATTCCTGTACTGCAGCAGAGTAGGGCATCTTGCTGCCCGATATGGAGGCGTAGTCCACTTGCGCTGTAATCTTGAAAATGCCCGGAATAAAAGCAATAAGAATAAGCGAACAAATTGCAATAACGGTTCTTTTCTTTTTCTGGATGAATCCTGCCCAACGGGAGAATTTCATATCGAGCTTTGTTGCGCCCATTTCGTTTGTTGTGTCTGGCATGCGGTCTTTGCCGAACGAAAGTAAAATCGGAATCAATACTGCAACATAGAGGTATACGGTGAATACAATCAGCGCTGCGGTGCGGCCCATCCACGAAAGTGGTTGCATGTCGACGAACAGGAAACTGATAAAGGAGGCCATTGTGGTAAGGACGGTGAACAAGACTGACCATCCGCATTCTTCGACGCTTTTGACTACGGATTCTTTGCGATTCCCGGTGCGTCGGAAGAACAACTTGAACATGTTGATGTAGTGGACGGAGTAGCCAACGGCGAGAGCCATGCCAAGAACAATAGGCAAAGAAATGAGAGTGCTGTCGGCTTTGACGCCAAAGTGTGACATGGCGCCAAAAACAGATGCAATGGCTCCAACGGTAGCGATGGCGGGAACGAGCACGCCAAAGGGACTGCGTAAGAATATGGCGAGGAACAGAATCATTACGAAAAAGCCGAATAAAACGCGCGTTCCATATTCCGGGATGTCGTAACGGTCTTCGATAGCATCGTCGTATGGAATGCCGCTGCCATAGAGCTTGTACTTGTCGCTTTTGAATTCTTCGCTTTCTAATATTTTCATCAGCTTGTAACCGATGGCTAGTGGAACATCGTCTTTTTCGCCATGGAATAATTCTTCAAGCGTTTTTCCTTCGTAGGGGTGCAGTGAAAGGAAAATCCATGTTTCGCGACCGTCGTCGCTGACGAGCGAGTTGATGAGTGCGTTTGTCTTTTCGGAACCGCGCATCACCAAGTTGTGTGCCTTGGCGAGACTGTCTGGATCTGAAGGAATGCCATCCTGATAAGGCTTTTTGATTTCGAAACCGTCCGCATTGCCAATGGGAATATCCACTTCGATAATGGATGTTAGGCGGTCTGCGAAGGGAATCTCATTGCGCAACCTTGTGCCGATTTTGTCGATGACATGCAGCATTTCTTCGCTGAAGACGTCGCCAGAATCTTTCTTGACAACGAGAACGCCTATCCCGTTCAAGTTACCAAAGATTTCTTCGTACTTTTTTTCGTTGACTTTAATCTCGTCGCCGTTGCTAAACCATCCTTCGTCTCCAAGCGAAAACGCAAAATTGGAAAGTCCGGCGCAACAGATTGCGGTGATTAAAGTAAACACGGCAAGAATCGCCCAACGAAAACGAATCTGGGCTCGACCGACCTTGCCGAAAAACTGATTCAGGCGGCTGACTTGCATATACGAATCCTACTTGACGAGTTCACGTTCCAATGAACTGACTGTAAAGAAACTTGCGTTTACTGGTTCATCGAATTTTTGATCCTTGATTTCGTAGATTGTCTTGTGGTTGGATTGAACGTTGGTCATCGTCATTTTTTGAGTGGCCCAGTAACCCTTAATCTGCTTGATTGATTCGCAAGTGAGTGTCTTTTGGAGACGGTTCTGCTTGTCGTAATATTCGCCTTTTTGAACGACGAAAGTCTTTTTATCGACCCATGTCACTCGACGGCTGACTTTGGCTTTCGTATCTTTTGCCTTGGCTTCCAAAATCCAGCAATCGACTCCGTTCACTTTTTCTGAACCGAGAAGGGCGAAGTTGTCTTTGCTTAAGCTGCGGGTGCCTAAATCGTCATAGGTAAAGTCGGTTCCCTGAAAATCGTCATCTTTGCTGGAACCGGAAACGCGGCGCACCTTTTTCATGGCGGGTAAGTAAATCCAACTGTCGCTATCGATGGTTGATCCATCCGGTTTGTCAGGGTAGTCGTAGGTGAGGTAGCTGATGCCGGCGACATCTCTAGGTGTCTTGAAAACAATCACCGTTTTTTCGGTGGTTCCTTCTTTCATGAAGTAAGAAACGAGTTCGCGGTTGCGCGTCTTGCCGTTTTTATCAATCAATGTCAGCGAAACGGTGTAAGACGAAGTCTTCCCGGATGGCAAATCGTGTACTTTTTTGGCGATTTCGTTTGCGGTTTGAGCGAAACTTGCAGAAACGAGCAATAAGCTCGCCACGATTGATTTGAGAAATAAATTCTTCATAAAGCTCCCCTTTTGAATATTATAAATATATTACGGAATGGGCGGAGTGGGAAAAATGTTTTCTAGGTAAGTCCATTTTTTTTATTCCAACTAGGAATAGCTGGTTGCATAACTTTTCTAAGTTTACTCCTAGAATGGGCTTAATTCCTAAAACCTATAACCTAATACCTAAAAATGAAAGAATACGCTCCGGCAAAAATCAATTTGTTTCTTGATGTGATTCGTAAACGAGAAGACGGTTACCATGACTTGGGGACTGTTTTCCAGACTGTCGATGCGGGGGATACCGTAGAGGCGACGCTTCGCGACGATGGCGAAATTCATTTGACGTACAATGAACCGCAAAATTATCCGTTGGAATCGGATCTTGTGTTCAAGGCGGCGAAGGCGCTTAAGGAATTTGCTGGTTGCGCTCTCGGAGCCGATATTCATTTGACTAAGGTCATGCCGCTTGGGGCTGGTCTTGGCGGTGGCAGTGCCGATGCTGCCGCAACGCTCCGTTTGCTCAATAACTTGTGGAACTTGAACTTGCCGTTCGAAATGTTGGAATCTATCGGCGCTCGGCTTGGCGCCGACGTTCCGTTCCTCGTCCGAGGCGGAACCGCCTTTGCCGAAGGCATCGGCGAGCGCCTGACGTTCGTGGAACCGCTTGAACTGCCCGAAGGAGCTGCTCTCCTCATTGCAACTCCGCTTGATGCGGTCCCGACCAAGGATGCCTACGCGGGCGTTCCGAAATCTGGCCCGGACCGCTGGGAACAGTACAAGGCTGCCTGGGCGGCGCAGTCCTCATCCGCGACTTCGCAGTTCCTGAATCCCGAGTCCTATTTTAACGCTTTTGAAATTTCCGTGTTCCCGACACACCCGCTTGTCGCCGAAATGAAGCAAAAATTCATTGAACTGGGGGCCGACGTTGCCTTGATGTCTGGTTCGGGCGCGTCTGTTTTCGGAATTTTCAAGACCAGGGGACTCGCTGAAAAGGCGGCAGTTGCGATGAAACCGATTTCCCGCTACCAGTCTGTCACGAAATTCTGGCACAGGTAGGGATTTTTCAAAGAAAAAACGGCTTTTTTTGCACGTTTGTCTTTGATAATCGGCAAATTTTTACTATCTTTGTCGCACCATTGGGGTATCGTCAAGTGGTAAGACAACGGAT
>CAMUYW010000038.1 GCA_947165045.1 uncultured Fibrobacter sp.
GAGGCGATTCTAAGATTGTTAATCTTTCTGGTTCTAACACAATGGTGAACGTTTCTGTTTCTCGAGATATGATTTCGGGTTTCCCTGTTGAAGCGTTCAGCAGCAATTACAGATTTGAATTTGTGAAAAGTTCTAATTATCGTGTTTATTGGAATCCTCAGAGTTCGTGTAGGGAAGGCTGTGATGGGTCGTCTATTTCGACTGCGATAGGTGATTTTGAAGCGGCTCTCGAAATTGCAAAAACTACTGGTCGTGAAATTAATATGGCTGGTGGAACATGGAATGCTGCTGCAAAGTATAGTGATGGCATTGTTCCTTGGAAGGTTGGCTTTGAATTGGTTGGCTATACAGGGGATATTTGGGAATTGAATTCTGAGGACGATTTGCCTCTCGTTCATTTGGGTGAGGCGTCTCACATTGAAATTGAAGGGCGTTCGCCACGTAGTTTGGTGGGTTTGCGAATAGCAAATGGTATGAATGTGGACAATGGTGGTGCTGTTAATGCGAAAAATGATGTTCTTAACATTAGTAACGCTATAATTAGCGATTCAAGGTCGAATGGCGATGGTGGAGCGTTGTTCGTAACAGGAACCTTGAATCTTGAGAATGTCAGGTTCTCTGGGAATATCTCCGCGGGTGATGGTGGTGCTGTTGTTGCCAATGGAGATGCAAATATTCTCAATGTGATTTTTGTGGGTAACCTCTCTAATAAAAATGGAGGTGCCGTTGAACTTGCTGCAGGCAGTGCTTACGTCGGCAATGCTATATTCCATGATAACCACGCAGTTTTGAATGGTGGTGGTATAAACAATGAATCTGCTACATTGAATCTTTGGAATTCAACGTTCTTCGCTAATGTTGCCGCTGTCTCTAATCCGGCTATTGGCGGTAATGCAAATGGAACTATCGGGAACAGTATTTTCTGGAAGAATGCGACACCGAATTGTGCTCCCGGCGAATGCGCTGGTGAAGTTGTTTCTGGTTATCATGTATTGAATTCGTCGTTTTCAAAGTCGTATTCAGGTTGGGGTGAATTTATTTATTCTGGTAATCCAGAATTTGCTGATGAAAGCAATCCTGCAGGAAGTAATCTTTATATGGGTTATGATGCTGGAATTAATCTTGCAGGAAATTCTCATTTGCTTAAAGCTGGTGCTGCTAATGGACTTATGCCTAGTCTTGATATTCTTGGTGGTAGTCGAGAAGGTCAAATTCCATTGGGTGCGTATGCGTTTTCTATGGCGCAAGGAGGCAAGGTTGTTTATGGACGACTTCAGGAAGATGGCTCTGTATCTGTTGTAGTTCCCGCTATGCCAGTTTTTAAGTCTATTCCAGATGCGTGGCTTAGAAGATATCTTGCAAATAGTAATTTGGCTAGAGTCATTAAAGTTAAAGTGAAAAAGCATTCCAAAACTAAAGTAAGTTCTGCAGTAGTTAGGTTTAGTCTTTATGATAAGGATGAAAACTCGTATAATTATAAATCGGTAGATATCAGGTTTTATAGAACGGGAACAGAAGATGGTCAGTATGTATTCCAGTCCATGACAACAACGCAGGGTAAACCAATATTGTTCTCTAATGACGAGTCGGATATTGGTGATCATGATGAGGCTATTGTCTTGTGCGTGAAAAATATTACTGATAAATATCACTATTCTATAATAAAGTAGGTGGGATAATAAATATGAAAAAGATTTTTTTTGTTTTGTTGATGGTTATTATTGCTGCTTGCTCATCGAAGGATAAAAGTGGTACAACAACTTCTTTTGATGAACCGGAAAGTTCTTCTGCAATGAGTTCTTCCTCGTCTAAGCCGAAGTCTTCTTCTGCAAAGAGTTCTTCTTCGTCTAAGCCAAAATCATCGGCTGTGGAGAGTTCATCTTCGTCTAAGCCAAAATCATCGGCTATGGAGAGTTCCTCCTCTCAAAATGAATCTTCTTCTTCAAAGAAAGATGGTGGTGTTGTAATCCATACGGAGGATGTTGAAGGAACGTTTAGCTTACCCTATAATCCATATTCTGGAAAAATTAAGGAATATGAATGGGAAAGTATTGTTCCTGCTTTTGCGGAACCATCAAATTCAAGCTATGCGTATGGCTTTGATAGGTCTCCTGATGGAATAAAGTCACCAGGAAATGATGATGTTGTTTATATATCGGTAGAAATAGGGAAAACTGCATCGTTTGTTCCTCATTTGTCAAAAGAAGGTTATACACAGTATAAGTTGGTCAATGAGGACGATTCCTCTGATGAAATTCCTCTTACAAATGGAGTTCTTGCAGAAATTACAAATGCAGAGCTCGCGAATGATGGCGCTCATTTAACATATTCTCTTTATGGTTACGATAAAGAATGGAAAAAGATTGATAAGCGTATTGAAGTGCTGGCTTATGAACTCATTCCGAAGAACTTTATTTATGTGCAATTAGATGGGGATGGCTGGAATGCTAATGGTGATGAGAATAGCTTTACAAAGAGTCGTGTTGATCAGCATTTTAACGAAGTCTTTGGGCAAGCGGTTGTTTATGCTAATAGTACGGAAGAACCTGCGAGTAAATATGGTGTAAGTTCGTTAATTGAGGTGGATATGATAAATCCGGATACGAAAGACTTGTTTTGTAAACAACTGAAAGCAAATGTTCAAGAAATTGTTGAGAATACGGATGCGGCTGTAAATACAGATTCTCCTTATTGGCATATTGTTTTTGCTATAAACAAGGAGCGAAAAATTTGGCCACTTGAAAATAGCGTTAATGCAGATTATGAATTAAAACTTGGGTGGACGTTTGATCCTCGTCAAGAATCGAAATCAACAACGTACTATATGGTTGGTACAGATGGGTGCGAGGATGGTGTCGGATTGACTCCGATAGAAGTTGAAATTAGAAGGGACAAGAGTAGTAGTGCTAAATTTTATGCATTTAAGAATGGTAAGAAAGTAGAATTTGCTTCTTGTGATATTCTTTATACGGATAATGGCTATCCCGTTATTCCTAATGTGGATGGAGTTTATGAGGGGACTGGGGCTTTTAGTGATCCTATTTTGACTAGTGTCGTTTACGATAGATATTTGCCGTATGGTAGTTTTGTACTTGTGCCCCGAGGTGTTGGGGATGTTGCTCAAAATATTCTTATGCACGAAATGGGACATTCATTTGGACTTACTGATGTAGAGCGTTCTGCTCAATATATGGAAAAGGAAATGGTATTAACTCAAATAGGTGACGCTACTTATACTACGACTTATAAAAATACGTATGCTAGTTCTGAAACTAATTTAATGTCGTGGTTGTCTCCTTTGGGAAAGAGGGTTAGATATAGGAATACTCCTATAGTATGTACGGGAGGTACTGATTATTATGTGTCTTTGGAATCTGAAGAAACGAAAATATTTGATTCACGTTCTTTTTTGGGGTCGTTAGAGCGCCCGGTAGAAAATGGTTATGAAAATCAGTGGGAGTGTATTCGTAATTGTTTTAGGTCTGAATTTGCGACAGACGAAAGAAAAGAATTTTGGACACCATCTGGATGGTGTAAAGAAAATAAAACTTGGGATAAAGATAAACCTGAGTCCAAAAGACGACTTATTGATAGTGATTCCTATCATAAATTAGAAGAAGATGAAAAGAAAAAGGCTATTGTTAACTATGAGGATGTAAAGTAGAAGGAGTGAAAAATGAAAAAAGTTTTGTTTTTAGCTATTGCAAGTCTTGTTTTGGTAAATGTAAACGCCCATCAATATGATATGTTTGATATTAATGGAAAACATCGTGGCTCTATTGACGGAGGATTAGATAAATCTGCCCTTGAAGAATTTGCTAAAAAAAATCAAGGTTCCGTATTGGTGAAAAGGAATATTGCCAAAAAAATTTATGCGAATAAGAAGATTGGTCAAGCTCAAAAGAATCTTGATATAAAACGTAGTTCTTTTGAAAATGAACTTTGGATTGAAGTTGAAAAAAATGAATCGGTTAAGGCTTGTTTTGATAGTCGAGTTCTTGCTTGGGAAACGTCTTTAAATTCGAAGATATACAATGACTCGTGCTTGGTATTCCAGACTCCAATTTTTGTAGGGGTTGAAACGATAGATGTGTATTTCAATGAGGTTGAGGATTCTTATAAAATCAATCTGTCCGTTGGTATGAAATATCTTGAAATGAAGAAGGAAAAGGTTTTGTTGGGGTATGAAGAAAAAAAATATGATTCTAGGAATAAATGGGTGAATGTTTTGTATAATAAACAAGAGCGAAATGAGGACCCTGAACGAATTGTGTCTGTGTCGGGAACTTATTTAGTTGATAAATATCCTGTAACAAATTGTGAAATAACTCAGTTGCTATGGGATAGTATTCCAATGAATCCTTCTTTTAAAAACAAAACTCGAAGGAAATTAGCAGAAAAATGGCTTTTAAGAAAAAGGTGGAACACTCGTGGTGAAAACTGTGTAACTCAAGATTCTGCAGCGAACACGGTGTTTTTGTTGCAAGCTATGGAATATGCGAATGCTCGTAGTATTCGTGAAGGCCTGAAACCATATTATATCTTTTCTGCAATTAATGCCAATGAAGAAAAAATATTATCGAAAGGTCAATATGTCATAGGTTATTTAGATTTTTCTATGCATAAAGAAAAATTTATTCAGGTTTCGGTAAATGATTCATCTGATGGGTATAGGCTTCCGTATTATAATGAATGGATGATGTTTGCTCGTGGTGGAGATTTGAAAAATAAAGCTCTTTGGGGTGATTCTTCTGTTGCTTTTGAAGAGGTCTCTAAATATGCAAGATTTGCTACGGGAAAGAATTATTTTGAATCAGAGCCTGTTGGACAATTGCAGCCTAATGGATATGGCTTGTATGATATTTTTGGGTTGGTTTGGGAACATGTTCTTTTTGAAGAAAAAAATCCGTTTGTAGCTCTTCAAAACCATCCTGCGTGTTTGAAAGGAGGGAATAATCGAGTTGTATCAGATTATAAAGTTGGAAAATTCTATTCGGAACCATATTGGAAACAGTTGAATTATGGTTATTCAAAGGCTAATTTAGGTGGTATGATGGCCGGGTTCCGCTTGGTTAGAAAAATAAAGTGAAAAAATTGTTGAATCAAATGAGACTTGAAAGAGTCTCATTTTTTATTTTTATAGCATATTAAGTTTTAAAATGAAAAGGTGCTAAATGATTTTCTTGAAACTTGCAATTATAACATTAACATCTCTTTTGTATTTGGCATGTACTGAATCAAGTGTTGATGTTGAAGATGAAGTTAAAGAAACTATACCTACGATTGAGGGAAATTTTTCTTTAACTCCAAATGTGGGTGGATTGCGAGAATCTGTTGATGTGCATGTTAACACTGGAATTTGGGCAAAACTGAGCCCTGGAGGTCGTTATTCTTTATATGCGAAAACAGATTCTCTTGAAGTTGAATCTTTTCTTTTTGTTGATGGTGTTAAATGTTGCGAAGGAGGTTGCCGTGGTGTTCGTGATGGCGATAGTCTGCGGTATGATTTTTCGTGCAAAGTTGATGAACCGACTCGTGTAGCTTTGTCGCTGAAAAATAAAAATGGAAAAGTTTTGTCGAACTCATTTCACCATGTTCGATTAGATGGTGAAGGAATTTATTCTGATCATTTATCGTTGAATTTGATTGTTGCTGGGGTATTTGATAGCACTGCTGATGGTGTGATTATTGATATCCTTTCGGGGAAAATAGGGTTGTCGGTTCAAAAAATTTTTGATGTTTGGGTGGATACAGTTTATGTATCCTATGCGAAAGATCATCCGATAGTGGGATCTCTGTATTTGAATAATTCTGTCTTATATGATGCTGTAATTGATGATTTTAATGATTTGCGAGATTCTTGGTATGAATCTGGACGGAATACTGCTTTTAATATTGTTCTAGTTGATGGTGTGCGTGGTGATTTAGGTGGAATTGGAAGATTCTATTTTGATACAGATTTGGCGAAAAAAGATGTGCTTTTGGTGTCATTCCGCAATTCTGATCGTATGTTGGTTGACTCAAAAATAATTCAGATGGTTGTTGCTCATGAATTGGGACATGTATTAGGTGTTGTGCATACTACTTTGACAAAGGATGATTTGCTGATGGAAGGTGATTATTCGCTTTATGAAGATGGCTTGGTTGATACTCCGTATTGTCAGGACATTGTTGATGAAAATAAAGAAATTTTAAAATTTCAGGCGTTAAAGAAACAGCAGTATCGCGATGTGCTTGCTTTATACCAAGTAAAGCAAAATAAACCAGAAGTTGTTGATTCTGTTTATGAAAGAATATGCCCAGATGTTTTGAACATAATGTACCCTTATTATGAATGTTCGTTTCATGATGATCGAGTGGCATCTCCGATGCAACGTGCGATTGTCAAGAAAAATTTGACGCTTATTCCGCATTGATTGCATTTCCGTTTGAAAAATTTTTTATTTGATATATCTGTGATTTTCTTAAATTTATATATCTAGTACAAATGCTTGTTAAGAAGTGCAAATGAAACACCTATTTTACTTTGCTTTGGTTTCTAATTTGATTTTGGTGGCTTGCGGTGGTGACGAATCTAGTAATCCTTTCGTTGCGGAAGAATCTTCATCGTCATCCTTGATCTCGGTCGAGGATCTCTCAAGTAGCAGCCGTATGGATTTCGTCGGCTCTTCGAGTTCCCAAAAAGATAAATCATCTTCTTCTGTCGCCAAAAGTAGTAGCTCGATTCTGCTAAGTTCTGCGAGTTTATCTTCTAGCAGCAGCTACATAAATTCTATAAGCTCTTCGAACATCCAGAATGAGAAATCCTCTTCATCTGAAAAAATGATGCGGTAATAGGAACCATGACGGATGAACGTGATGGTCAGACTTACAAGATTGTGAAAATTGGACACTTGTGGTGGTTTGCCCAAAATCTCAATTACGAAACTGTGAATAGCCATTGCTATAACGATTCTGCCGAATATTGTGCGAAGTATGGACGGCTTTATAAATGGGCTGCTGCCGTTGGCAAGTCGGAAGATGAGTGTGGATATAGGCATGAATGTAATCTTACTTTGCCGGTGCAGGGGGCTTGCCCGCCGGGATGGAGAGTTCCGTCGAATTACGATTGGAATGATTTGTTTGAGGCTATAGGTGGTGATGCTGTTGCTGGCAAGAATCTTAGAAATTCGGATGAGAATGGTTTTGCGTTGGTTTATGCTGGTCGTATAAACTATGCTGGAGATTTCATCGAGTTAGAAGAAAGTGCACGCATTTGGAGTTCTAGTGAAGTTAGCGAATACGACGCTTTTTACGCTGAATTTTATTACACGCTTGAGGATGTGTGGTTTCCAGAAGAGGGATCAAAGTATGAGGGTTATTCCATCCGCTGCGTAAAAGGTGAATTGTAAGTTTCTTTTTTGATTGATGATGGTACTTCTTTATTCCGCTTTTTGACGTTTGCGCGGGGTGAGCGTCATCCCGTTGCTGCGGTAGTATTGAATGTCGGTGAGCACTTGCCCCACCCAGTAATGCTTTTGCGGGTCTTTGCGCCAGTTTTCGAACTTGTTGCGTTGTTCTGTGTCGGGGTAGAATTGCGCAACGGCATCGGCGAGCGTGGGCGATGATGCGAGAACTTTTTTGAGGCGGCGGGCGCCTATATCAATTTGTTCTAAACCTTTGCCGGTATCAAGCGCGAGTAATCCAGACGTATTGTTTTTGCCCTGATAGTTCATCTGGAATCCGGAAGTATGGTGAATGATGGACATGAGGACGGCAGGGTCCGTGCGTTCGCGAAGGCAAGCTTCAAGAACGGGCAAGTTGCAAAGATGTTCGCTATCCCAACGCTTTCCGTTGTATGTGATTTTTAGCGTGTGGTCAGTGTCTTCGGAAATGATTTCGATGTCGTAGCGGATGCCGAGATCGCGTTGCAGCGCTTTTGTGAGTCGGATGCCCCTGTTCCTGAATTTCTTGTAACCGATCATCTTGATTTGGAGCGTGTCCTTGATTTTTTCGAGAATCGGTGTCGTGGGTCGCGTGACGACGAGATTGTAATTGTTGATGACGGTGGGGAGGATGTAGGCTAGTTCTGCAGCCGCACTGTCGAGGTTGCAGTTCATGTCGATAATGAGTTCGCCTTGGTCGCAGAGCTTTTGAATGGCGGAAGTCGCGTATTTCTGGTATTCGTGCTGCTCGTCAATTGTTGGGCGTGGGGCTTCTTCGGGGTGCGTAGCGTAAGCGGTCGTGATGGCGGCAATGCCTAGTGCGCATACAATGATGGTTAATTTTACCTTGATGCTCCTCCAGAGAATGCGAATAACTGCACAACCTTTTTTGGTCATGCAGATGCATAGTAGCCAAATGATGGCGATACCCGCCCAGAGGAGAATTAAGTTCACGCCCTCAATATACGTTATTTTTCGGCATTAGAAGGCTGAGCCGCCTGTGGTGCCTGCGCCTGTGGCTTGGCTTGCGGCTTACCGACGAGGTTCGGAGTCTTGAGCATGTTATTTGAGAACGATGCGATGACTTCGCTTGCCTTCTTGATGGTCTTGATGATGTTTGCGGTGTTGTCGAACTGTGCCTTGATATCGCTTTGGACGGCGTTGAACATCTGCGTAAAGCAGAAAAGGTCGTCCTTCGATTCGTTGAATAATTTATATGTGTTACGCAAGGCGACTAGGTTTGCCGTTTCGCGGTCCATGGATTCCTTGATTTCGGCATTCAGCGTGTCACGAAGAACTTTTTTCTCTTCGATGATTTCTGGCGCGTTTTCTCTCAAGATGTATGTCGGGAGTGTGCCGAATTCTTCGAACTTTGTGCAAGCGGCATTGGACTGGTTCACGGAACTGCGCAGCCCGCTTGTACGGACTTGTGGATCGATGGAAATAGTGCAGTTCGAAGTACCGTGGTAATTGCAGACAACACGCTTTTCGATTTGGCGGAGTTCGTTGTACGGATTGAAGCTGACATCTGTTTCGATGTATTTGAGCGGCGCGTAAAGCGGTACGGATTCGCCTGCAATCGTGATGCGGTAGGCGAGACACTGTTCTCCGTTGAATGGCTTGGACTCGTAAAGGTTGTTTGAACTGTGGACGAGATGATTTACGCGCATGAGTAAGTCGTCTGCATTGTAGGGTGTTTCCAGAAGACTTGGGGTGTTTTTGTAGAGTTGAGCTTTGAGGATGTTGCGGTAGCTTTCCGAAATGGCGGAGTTCGATGCGCTGCGCCCCCAGATGGATGTTCCGAGGAAGAATGTGTCGATAAGCTTAGTTTCTGTGCGACCGTTGAGGAACGCGATTGCCTTAATCATGTTCGAAAGTGCGATCCACCTGCGGATGGAAACGTAAACGCCGTTGCTGGAACATGTGTCCGCCACTTTGCCAATGACGGCAAGTGTGTTCGGGGAAAGCGTGACCTTGTCGATCTCTTTAAGCCATTGGGCCTGTTCTTCGGCGCTGATGGCGATATGGCTGGGAATGCTTACGTTGTTTTCTGTTCCATGAATCTGGAGCAATGTGCAAAGTGCATCGGAAGATATGTTTTCGGGAAGCATGATCGTGAGCGTAACTTGGTCGCTCACTTCAGCTCTGCACAATGCGGATTCTGGCTTTTGATCGCCTGAGATGATTATGGAATTTTTTTCGTGATCGTGGATGGCGATTTGGAGATTACTTTTGCTCAGTTCGTCGTTGGGCGTGAAGTTGTCAAAAATAACTAGGTTAAAATCGTTGATATTGTCTGGGAGCTGCCTTTGCCTTTTGCCTAGCTTTAAAATTTTCGCATCCTTGAATGCACTCGAAATTCTGCGGATGATAAGGGAGCTTCCGCAGCCTGGACGACCATACAAGTAAAACGGTTCCTGAATAAGTGTAGTGAGGAATCCCAACTGCACATAATATTCTCGTTCAGGAATATTTTTCGTGATGATTTGAAGAAGTTCGGCAAAACGTTGACGCAGATTCATTATTTTCTCCCTAGTTCTTGATTTTAAAAATACAATAAAAAAAGGAAAAAAAAGAAAAAAATCGCGGTGTTTAGCCGCGATTGGTGCTCACTTAGGATTTAATCCACTAAGTTTTAGATTGGACTTTCTGTTTCATCTATCATGATGCAGCGGACTGCATTATATTTATTTGTTGTTGATGATAGGGTTGTGAGGCTTAAGTTAGAGTAAATCCTTGATATGTTTATTGAGTAATAGTAAGCGCTTCCTGAATAGTATGAAGATGACCAATATGGTACATAAGTTTCTCCTGGAGTAGGAAGGGCGTTAAAGCCATAGAGGTCGTAACCGGTGTCGTAGGTGGAGTTTCCGGAAACTCCTTTTAAATGTCGCCCTGCAATGCTTTCGCTACCGACGGTTTCGTTTAGCTTTTGGAAGTCGTCTTTGTTTGGAAGGCGCCAATTTTCAGGACAAATTCCGATAACGATATCTGTGGCTTCGCATTTTGATCCGTTACCGCATCCTTTACCGTCATTCGAGTATGTGGCCATGGAGTCCATTGCTGCGGACCAAGTGTAAAGTCTGCCAAAAGATTGACAGTTGCTTGCTTTATTTTCTGGACAGATGCTTAGGGCGTCATCCTCTCCATATTCGAATCGTAAATTTTCGGCCATCCAAATTTGATCGCCGATTTCTACCGTTTTGTAAACATTGCCGTCTCTTGTGTCTTCTAGAGTGCCGAAGATGATTGTGTGATCGGGGGCCGGAATGACGGGGTCTTCACTTTCATAATCCATTATGCAGCGAACGGAATTCATATCATCAAAGACATCGCTTGTAACATGGTAATATTTTTCCTTGTACAAATGGATGTATTTTGTGCTTCGGCCTTCTTTATTTGAAGTCCAGAAGTATGCATCAGATCCTTCGTCATAGGATCTATTTGAATCAAAGAAATGTCCACCGGGCAAAATGGAGAATCCGAATTCGTCTGTACCTTCGTATCCACTCCAACCTTGTTTTGCTTTTAGGTTATTTAAATCGCGATTTTTTGTTGCGTAGAATAAATTATTCCATTCTAATGTGCTAGGAATGTGCCAACCTTCAGGACATACTCCGTGAATGACATTTGTTGTGGTACATGTCTTTTCACGTCCACATTTGTAGGCATCTTTTGAAAAAATGCCTGCGGAATCCACGAGGGCGCTCCAGTTGTAAAGTCGACCATATTTTTCGCAGTTTGCATCGTCGTTTTCGTAGCAGACGCTTTTTGCGGTGGCTACGTTGTAGTCGTAATTCAGGTTTTCAGCCATCCAGGTTTTGTTGTCGATGGTAACGGTCTTATATTCTTTGCCGTCACGCCCATCGGTTAAAGTATTGGTAATCGGGTCGTAGACGGTTGGTTGTGGCTCATAGCTGGAACTGGAATTTTCCGAGGACGAAGAGCTCATCGAAGAACTTGATTCCAGTTCGGATGAACTTGAAATTTGTTCTGAAGAGCTCGATTCAGGCTCGGACGAACTGGATGATTTTTCGGAAGAGCTCGACTTTGGTTCAGAGGAACTGGATGATTGCTCCGAGGAACTTGATTTCTGTTCGGAAGAGCTGGATTGTATTTGTGAGGAGCTTGAAATTTCCGAAGACGAAGAGCTCATAGAGGAACTGGAAAGCGCGCTTGAAGAGCTCAAAGTTAAATCGGAGGAGCTCGACATTTGCACAGAAGAGCTTGATTGTGCCGACGAACTGGATTGCAATTGCGAAGAACTGGAACCCGAATTAGCGGATGACGAAGAACCTGCAGAAGAACTAGATGCTAAGCTAGACGAACTTGTGGCGGTGCTGGATGAACTTGCTGTAACGCTGGACGAGCTAGACGTTTGTACAGAAGAACTGGATTGTTTTTGTGCAGAACTGGAACTTGATTTAGCCGAAGACGAACTGGATTTTGTTTGAGAAGAACTAGAACTCGATTTAACAGAAGAAGAACTCGACTTCACGCTGGAAGAGCTTGTTTTTGGTGCGCTCGATGAAGACGATTTTTTTATTTCTCCGCCCTTTACGCATCGGACGGCAAGTCTAATGTTTTTGGGATTTTTTTCATGGAAAGCGCTGTCGCTTTTGCCTTCAAATCTCCAGTTGTAGGCGTTTTGACGGTCTTGTTCTGTGGATGACCAAAATAGCGCGCTGGAACCTTTTTTCTGGCGCTTGGCGAGAGAATCTCGATAGCCTGCCGGTTGCATTGCAAAATCATAGGAATCTTTTCCGTTGTTTTCCCAACCGGAATTGGACTTTAACTTGAGCCCGGCTGTTTTTTCGCCACCGACTTCGTTAATTAGGGTTTTCCACTCGTCATCGCTAGGAAGATGCCAACCGCTGGGGCATACTGTTTTTGCTTCTTCCCAAGTGTAGAATAAAATTTCATGATAAAGGTTTTCTGCCATCCAGGTTTGATCACCGATAGTCACCGTTTTGTAGACGCGATCATCGCGGGTGTCGGTAAATGAATCTGGTGATTCCGATTCGTTTTCTGCAGATGTTGTAGAATCGGAACAGGCTATAAAAATAAGAGCGATGCTAAGGAAAAAAATGAGAAAAGGGCATCGTGAGCCCGAATGGGGTAGACCCAAATTTGCTAATAAACTTTTCATGAGGTATAAAATAAAAAATTTGAAGTTGAGAAATTACTTTGGCTTTTAAAGCAAAGGAAAATTTTTTTGTTAAAAATAGATGTGTAGAGTTAATTTGATGTAAATTGTAAAGTTTTTTTGAATATTTGTTTACATCATGAAATTAGGAAAGTAGAGAATTGATGTTTTTTATCGCGTTGTCAGAAACAGATACGTTTTGGATGGCGATGTGGAGCTTGGGATGAACGAGAAATTCTTGCTGTAATCGGCTTGCGTCTTTTTGGGAGATGATGACGTCGTTGTAACTGAGCTCGTTTGCGATAATTTGTGAAAAATGTTTGTCGTGGTCTGGACGAATTATTGAACCTTGGATGACGATGCCATGATGAGCTCCGAATGCGCGGACGTCTTCGATAAAGCGGTTGGGGTTCCCTAGTCCGCAGATGATTTTGGCAGAGTGCGGTTTGCCGGGAGTATAATTTGTGAGTGTCTCAATGGCGAAGTTGACATCAGGAATGATGTTATTTGTTCCGTAGCAATTGAGGTGGATGATTTCGCGTTCATCGTGATCTTGTTTTAAACTGCGGAATGGGCCGTTTGGGAAAAGGCGTGTCCAAGATGTCGGTTGTTCATGCCAGTTCAAGCATATACGTTTGGCGCCTGTGAATCGAGAATCCTCGAATCCATCGTCGCAGATGATAATGTCAAATTGATCCTGAATGGCCTTTGCTGTGGTATAGCGGTTTGAGGTTGCTATGACTTTTATGTTAGGTAATAGATTTTTTAATAAAATAAATTCATCCCATGCGACTTTATGGCAGAGGACTGCAACTCGTTTATTTTGTTTTTGAATGTGTTTTGCAAGCCAGATGGTAAAAGGAGTCTTACCGGCGCCGCCTGCTAAGTAACTCCCGACGATGATGACGGGAGTGCGAAGCCTTGGTTGCGGTCGCAAAAAGAGCTTGTGGTGCAGCTTGTATCCGAATCTGTAGAACGCAGATGCGACAAGACGGAGCGACACCCTCATATTACAAACAGTTGCGTTTCTGCTGCAGGTAAAGGTCTGCGAGGACGAGTGCGGCCATGCTTTCCACAATCACGGGAGCGCGGACGGCAACACAAGGATCGTGCCTTCCCTTGGCGGCAAGTTCGCCGTTCTCGAGACCGCGGCCGGCGGTCTTTTGCAACTGTGAAATCGTGGCTGTCGGCTTGAACGCCATGCGGCAGTAAATGGGTTCGCCATTCGAAATGCCGCCAAGGCTGCCGCCCGCGTTGTTCGTACGCGTGCGGTAGGTGTTGCCGTCAACATAAATCTCGTCATTGTGTTCGCTGCCGTGCATGCGGGCTGCGGCAAAGCCGCTGCCGATTTCAAAGCCCTTGCATGCTGGGATGGAAAGCATTGCCTGTGCGAGGAGCGCATCAAGTCTGTCAAAAACTGGCTCGCCGAGTGTTGCTGGTACGTTCTTCACAAAAAGCGAAACGGTTCCGCCAATGCTATCGCCTTTGGACTTCGCCTCAAGGATGGCTTCTTCCATCTTTTTACTGGCCGATTTGTCCGGGCAACGGACAGGGGAGGCTTCTATCTGCTCGAGTGTGAGCGCGCTCACATCGAATGTGGGGCAATCCACTTCGCCTACAGATGCAACCCAAGAAAGAAATTCAGTACCTGCGACAGCCTTCAAGAATGCCTTCGCGACGGCGCCTGCGGCAACGCGACCGATGGTCTCGCGGGCAGAACTTCTGCCGCCGCCGCGGTAATCGCGGAAACCGTACTTTAGGTCGTAGCAGAGGTCGGCATGGCCCGGTCTGTACCATTTGGCGATGTCGGCGTAGTCGTTGCTGTGTTGGTCTTCGTTAAAGACGACGAACGAAATAGGCGTGCCGGTTGTTTTTCCTTCGAATACGCCGGAAAGAATCTTGACTTGATCCTTTTCGTTACGGGCAGTCGTGACCTTGCCTTGCCCCGGTCGTCTACGATTCAGTTCGGCCTGAATCATCTCTTCGGAAATTGGGAGACCGGCGGGGCATCCATCGAGGACGGCTCCAACGGCAGGACCATGGGATTCGCCCCATGTAGTGACAGAAAAAATCTTTCCAAATGTGCTTGACATGTGACCAAATATAATTACTAGGGCAAAAAAACTTTTTTTTATGAAAAATTTTTGCTTACTTGGAAAAAGTTTACTATCTTTTACAATATCTAGAGGAGTCGATCGTGTCTAAATTCGGCATTATTATAACTTTTTTGATTCTTGTGCTTTCGCTACATGTTCAAGCACAGTCTCAGAATAATTTTGCTGGTATTCCTTTTGGCTCTACACGCGAGACCGTTATCGAAGAAATGATGAAAAAAGGTTACGAACCTTACGGTCAGACTGGTGTTGGCGAACGCGTGGTTATTCCGGTCTATATGTTCGGTGAACTACCTGTCCAGGTCGACTTCATTTTCAACAAGAACGATAAGTTCTATGCGTTTGAAATTCGCACTGGCCGCGTTGAACGTGCTCGTTTGAACAAAGCTTTTGAAGCTGTTGCCTACATGTCCGATCAGTTTACGCTTAAGTATGGCAAGCCGTCGGGTGCTCCGTCGATTAACGAAATGTCCAATCTCAAGGAAAATGTGCATAACCTGTACCAGGAATGGTTCTCGGTTAAAACTTTGGATGCCTATACTGCAGTAATCCAGAAAGACAATCGCTATTATGCTGTGGGTTCTGTAACGCATCGCCTGCTTGCAAACGAAGCTGAAAAGCAACGTCCCCGCGAAAAGCCTGCCGAAGCACCGGTATTCTAGTCCGTTAAATAAATGTGTTTGATGAAAGCGGCTCGAAAGAGTCGTTTTTTTTATGTCGTTCCTAAAAATTCAGAAACTGCAAAAATTTTTTTGTATCCATTCGTTATTCTGTATTTTTGAAATTATTTTCATAAAAGTGGGTTTTTCTATTGACGGATTTTGAAATAATTGTATATTTGTAATGACTACAAAATTAATTACAAATTATATAACAAAAATCGAATTTCTACATCAACTCCGCGATGCGGAAAAGGAGAAAATATGAAGGTCTGGGTTTGCAAAGTTTGCGGTTATGTCCACATGGGTCCGGAAGCTCCGGATGAATGCCCGCAGTGCCACGCTCCGAAGAGCAAGTTCTTCGAAAAGGTCGAACAGCCGGCGGCTGGCAAGATTGTCTGGGCTGACGAACATAAGGTCGGTGTGGCTCAGGGCCTCGATGCCGAAGTGGTGCAGGGCCTCCGCGAGAACTTTGCGGGTGAATGTACCGAAGTGGGCATGTACCTTGCGATGAGCCGCCAGGCAGATCGCGAAGGATTCCCGGAAGTGGCTGAAGCTTACAAGCGCATCGCTTTCGAAGAAGCGGAACACGCTGCCAAGTTTGCTGAACTCTTGGGCGAAGTTGTTTACGCCGACACCAAGAAGAACTTGGAACTTCGCGTTGCTGCAGAAGCTGGCGCTACCGAAGGCAAGCTTGCTCTCGCCAAGCGCGCTAAGGAACTCGGTTACGATGCAATCCATGACACTGTTCATGAAATGTGCAAGGATGAAGCTCGCCACGGAGGCGCATTCCAGGGCTTGCTTGGTCGTTACTTCAAGTAATTGTTGAGGTGTAAGGGCGGTTCTCCTCGTGAGGGCCGCCTTTTTTAGGGTGTTTAAGGGAGTTTTAAGAGGGTGTGATTATGCAAGAAACGGCAAACATACTCAAAGATCATGGCATTAGGCCTTCGTTGCAGAGGGTCTGTGTCTATCGCTATTTGCGGGGCGTCAAGACGCACCCGACAGTCGATGAAATTTATTCGGCGCTTTTGCCGGAATACCCGTCGCTTTCGCGCACGACGGTTTACAACACGCTTGAGCTGTTGATAACAAACGATTTGGCGATATCGCTAGATTTTGGCGACGGCTTTTTGCGTTACGATGCGGATTGCTCGCCGCATAGCCATTTTAAGTGCAAAGGGTGTGGTCGCGTTTTTGACGTGATGCTTCCGCCGCCGGACTACTCTCGAATGATTCCCGCGGGCTTTACCTTGATGGGGACTTCTCTTTATATGTTCGGGCTTTGCGATAAATGCACGGCTTGCGAACATGCAGAAAATATTGCGGATAGAAATTAATCTTTCAATTTATCGAGCGCTTCGTTCGGGCCGATAAGGAACAGCACGTCGTCTTCTTGCAAGATGACATCTGCGATGTTACCGATTTTAGGCGTTGGCTCTTGCGGATCGCGAATGGCGATGACCTGCACGCCATACTTGTGCGTAAGCGACAACGTTTTCAAGGTCTTTCCGATGAAAATCTTGGGGCAAACAAGTTCAACAATGGAATAGCCTTCCATGAATGGGAGGAAGTCGACCATGTTCGGACGGTTGAGGCGTTCGGCAAGGCTTATGGCGGCATCACGTTCCGGGTGGAAAATGTCTGTGACGCCGAGTTTTTCCAGAATACTTGTGTGTGCGGCACTGCTGGATTTTGCGATGATGTGCTTGACTCCCAGTTCCTTGAGATTCAAGATGGTCAGGAGCGATGCTTCGAGGTTATCTCCGATGCAGACAATAACGCTATCCGCCTTAGTCAAGGACGGGATGGAAGCGAGCTGCTTTTTGCGTGTCGCGTCGGCGACGACGGCTTGCGAGACCATGCTTGCAATGTCCTGGATTTTTTCAGGATGCGAGTCGATGACCATGATGTCATGACCAAGCGACGTCAAATGACGGGCAAGGTAGTTTGCCGAATTCCCAAGACCGATGATAACGAATTGTCTAGAAGCCATATTAGATAATGTAGTAAATTCCTAATTTAGGATTGGACTAGCCCACCATGATGTCTTCTTCGGCGTAGTAGGCGGTGTCTTGGAGCTTGCCTGCAACTGCAGAAATCAAGAACAAGGGGCCCATTCTTCCGATAAACATGACGCCGCAGATGATGATTTTCCCGACGAGGGAGAGTTCTTCTGTAAGCCCCATTGAAAGTCCACAAGTGGCATAGGCGCTCACGACTTCAAAGAGGATTTTCAGGAACGGTCCACTGTCGGCAGCGTATCTTGTGCCTGATGGAATTTCGGTGCAGAGGAGGATGATTGTTGCCGTTGCAATTACGACCATGGCGACAACGAAAATTCGAATGGCCTTATCGACCGTGTTGTTCGGGAGTGTGCGACCGAAAACTTGAGTCTTTTCTCTGCCGAGAAGCCTGTTAATGCCGAGGAGGCCAATGACTGCTGCGGTTGTAACTTTGATTCCGCCACCACAGCTACCGGGGTTTGCGCCGATGAACATGATGATGATAAAGAAGAAGAGCGAGGCTTGTGTGAGGTCGGGAATGTTGACGGAATTGAGGCCTGCGGTACGACTTGTGAATGCCATGAACAACACGGACTGGGCATTTTCTCCAAAGGAGTGCCCGCTAAAGAGGTTGTTGTATTCGGTGAATGCAAAGACGGCAATGCTTACGCCGATGACGATGAAGGTTCCGTAAGTGGCAATGCGAGTGTGCAACGAAAGGCGTCGGATTTCCTTGTGCTTGAAGTCGAAGAGGTAGCGGAGCTCTGCAATGGCGAGGAACCCAAATCCGCCCGCAAGCACCAAGATGCAAGTAGTGATGTTGATGACGGGGTTGTACTGGAAGCCAATGAGCGAGTCGGGGAATAGCGTGAATCCCACGCCGCAGAACGAGCTGACTGCCTGGAAAACGGAGCAAACGATGCGGTCATAAAGATCCAAGGTGTTGAACTGGGTAAAGTAGACAATCCCACCAATCAGTTCCAGTATAAATGTAAATGGGATGACTGCTTTGAGGATTCGGCCTGCGTCGATACTTCCTTCTTGCGTGAATTCCGAGAGGAATACGGACTGGTGGCTAAATCCTGGATGCATACCGGCTAGCAAGATAAGCGTTGTGGATGCGGTCATGATGCCGAGTCCGCCAAACTGCATAAGGACGATGATGAACCAGTGCCCAGTATCAGTAAATGTCGAAGAGATGTCGACGACGGAAAGCCCTGTGACGCAGACCGCGGACATGGATGTAAAGAATGCTTCGATTAAACTGATGGGGCGGGTTGCCGCCTGCGGAATGCTGAGGAGCGCTGTGCCGATTGCGATAAGGAGAAGATACGCAAGTACCACCAGCATGATGGGATTGGATTGCGTCCTTGTCTTGAAAACATTCTCGGATAGCGAGTCCGCGAACATTTGGTACTTTGATCGTAGCATAAAACAGAATTTAGTAAAGTTGAATAGCTATTCCAGCTCAAAATTGGAAAAGGACCTCGCCTGCAGAAGCAGGCAAGGTCCTTTGTGTAAGGAGGAAACTTTTGTGATTTACTCTTGGACGCAACGAACGCTAAAGCGCTTGGTCTTCGAGTCTACCTGGAAGAATTTAGCCTTGCTATCAGGATCGTCTTCAGAGGGCTTAAAGTAATCGGGAGACTTTTCCACGATGATGACTGTATAGCTGCTACCAGTGTTTGAATCAAAATTCTTGTCGCCAGATTGCGGTGTTGCATCTACCCAGTGGAAACCCATGTCGCCGAGGAAGTTGCAGTCGCCATCCTTGCAGCGGCCGCTGTAGCTCCACGGATACGAAGCATCGTCAAGTGCAGCTTGGGCTTCTTCTCGGTTCGGTAGCTTCCAGCCGGTCGGGCATGCTTTCTGGGCGGTGTTGAACGTGTAGAGTCGGCCGTTCGATGCGCAGTTGGATTCCTTTTCGTTGTAGCATTCGCTAGTGACACCGGCGTAGTTGAGGTCCTGAGCCATCCAGAGTTTGCTACCCACCTGTGCGAGTTTGTATGTCTTGTTGTCGCGGGCATCCGTCATGGACAGACCATTGACGACAGGCGGCTTGTTCTCGGGAGTGTCAATGGTAATGGCGTTCTGGGAAGAAGACTTCGGAGTTGCCTTGGACGAAGAGGACGGCGGAACTACGGTTGCTTCGCAGCCGGGGGTCCAGCAGAACATCTTTTCTTCGACTATATTCGGATAATCTACATTCGGGGCTGGAATGTTGATTATTTCGACCTTATGAATAGTTTCGCCTGAGCCTCCGTTATTTGCGGCGGAAGACTCTGGCGCCTGCTGCAAAGCTTCGCTGGAGGACGAAAGCGCTGCAGCAACGGAAGAGGAGGATTCATAAGACACTACAGGCGCAACCGGGCTTGGTGCGTCGTCGGAACAACCAAACAAAAATACAGTAACCCCTATACAACCAAGAGTTAGGATTCTTTTCTTCATGATATACCAAATATAGTTTACAAAAAAGGATTGATATAGCAAAAACTTTTTTACTATCTTTGGAACCACTATGAGCAATGTTGAAATTTTCGACACCACCTTCGCCATGACGATCCTTGTGATCATGGCTCTTTGCATTCCTACGATTCTCCTTATTGCCAACTGGGTGTTGCATCCGGGCAAGATTAAGCATACGATTATCAAGGGTTCTGCCTACGAATGTGGCTTGGCTCATGTCTCCGGTACGGCAAACGAACGCTATCCGGTCAAGTATTACATGGTCGCTATGCTTTTCTTGGTGTTCGACCTTGAAGTTGCGTTTATCTATCCTTGGACCATCCAGTTCCTCGCTGGTGGTTGGGAACTGCTGTTCATCCTCCTCGGATTCCTCCTGATTCTCGAAGCAGGCTATATCTACCTCTTGAAGAAGGGCGTCCTCGACTGGAACAGCGTTAAGGATTAATCCTTAAATCGTTGATTATTCTATCTCAAAATGGCGGATGCAAGCTTTCGGGTTTGCGTCCGCTTTTTTTAGAATGCATCGCGGACGTACATCGTCATGCCGATGTTCTTGAAATCAACCCATGAAAGTTCGCAGCGGGCGTACAAGTTTTCTTTCTTGTTGAGGGCGAACCTCCCCCCGAAGCCGAGGCTCCGGTGCCACTTATTGCGCATAAGGTCGCCAAAGTAATCGCCAGTTTTCCCGCCTTCAAAGAAAATATCCCCGGCGAGGCGCCAGAAGAGTTTCTTGCGGAATTCCACTTGTAAGAATATGGCCTGATCGCCGTAGAAGTAGTTCTTTTCGACGCCACGGAAACGCTTGAGACCATCGGATCCGGCTAGCTTGTCGAAGGGTGCGTCTCCGTTGATGCGTTGCCAGAGGAAACCGACGGCCATGGATGTATTCCAGATAAATTCTGTATAGCCGCGGATGTCGAGTTCTTGATGGGTGTAGTTATAATCACCCATTCCTTTGTTGTAAAAGTAATGTCCCCATTGGACTAGGTAGCCATGTCGGGCCCAATTTGTGTTGTCGCGGGTGTCGATGGAGAGGTGGTAGCCGATGCCGTTCCGCCAGCCGTCGGTGTTTTCGGGTTCTTCGATGGTTCCGTGGTAGTGGTAGTTGTTGAAGTCGATGTTGGTATTATTGAATTCGAAGAACAGTCCGTACTTAAATTCGGGGAGCCACTGTTTTGTGCCGAAGTTTGTTTTGGCGAGTGTCTTGAAATAGAATGTTTGGCGGTCGAACTTGCGGTAGTCGTCGATGTCGGGATTGTTCTTGCGTGCAAAATAGTTGCCGACCCAGTTTTCGTAGTGAAGTTCCATATTTCCTGAAATACGATTGTTTAGGAAATAGAACTTAGGAGAGACGGAGCCAGTCACTTGTTTGCGCGATGTTCCATAAAAGGAAAGGTCCAGTTCGGATGCTTTTCCGCCTTCAAAATCAGGCTTGAAAAAGATGATTGCCATGGCGCCAAACTGGTACTGCGTTTCTTCGGTATAGCCAAGGACGGGGACAGCAGAAAAACGCTGAAAGTTATCTGTCGAATCAATCGCGGGTTCGGCTGTAACCCCCGCGAAAGCAGGTGCTGCGAAGGCGGCTAGAGCCAATAGCTTTTGGGTCAAGAAACGCATTTCGCGCAAATTTAGATAAATAAACGTTTTTTCTATTTTTCTATTGGAAAAAGTAATTATAGAAGGGTTTATTTATGCCCATTTTGTCTGCTCAGAATATTTTGTTGCGTTTTGGCGGCCCGCCGCTTTTGGATAATGTCTCGTTCGATATCGAGGCGGGTGACCGTATTTGCCTTGTGGGTCGTAATGGCGAGGGCAAGAGTACGCTGTTGAAGGTGCTGACCGGCGAGATGGAAACGAATTCCGGCGAAATCGTGAAAAAGTCGGGCCTCAAGGTAGCTCGCATGATTCAGGAAATTCCCTCGCATCTCGACGGAACGGTGCGCGATATTGTGATGGGGCGCGTTTCCGTGGTGAGTGGCGGTTCCGTGATTTCGCAAAAGATTCTGGACGATGGCGCCCACAATGCGACTGCTGAAGCGATTCTTGGCAAGACGGGCATTGATGCAGATGCGGCTTACGACAGCTTGAGCGGTGGACAGAAGCGCCGTGTGCTTTTTGCACGTGCCGTGGCCGAGGATCCGGATTTGCTATTGCTCGACGAGCCGACGAACCATTTGGACATTCCTGCAATCCAGTGGTTGGAAGGGATTGTAACGCGCCTTTCTTGCGCGGTGATGTTTGTGAGCCATGACCGAGCTTTTGTGCGCCGGACGGCTACCCGCATTTTTGAACTGGACCGTGGGCGTGTGCGCAGTTGGGATTTCCCGTACGACAAATTTGTGCAGTTCAGGGATCAGGCGCTTGCCGAAGAAGAAAAAGCAAATCAACTTTTTGATAAGAAGTTGGCCGAAGAAGAAGTGTGGATCCGCAAGGGCATCCAGGCACGCCGTACGCGCAACGAGGGGCGAGTCCGCGCCTTGATAAAAATGCGCGAAGAACGCGCGGCCCGCCGCTCCCGTACTGGCAATGTGAATATGCAGATTACGGAAGCCGACCGTTCCGGGCGCCTCGTTGCGCGCCTCAAGAACGTAAGCTATTCGTATGATGGGAGCCCGCTCATTAACGACCTCTCGACCGAAATCAGCCGTGGCGACCGTATTGGCATTGTGGGGCCGAATGGCTCCGGAAAGACAACGCTTTTGCGCTTGATTCTTGGCGAACTTCAGCCGGAATCGGGTGAGGTACGTTTGGGCAGTAATTTGCACATTGCGTATTTCGACCAGATGCGTACCCGCCTGCGCGAAGACAAGTCGCTCATCGAAAATATTGGTGACGGTCAGGCGTACATTACGCTGAATGGCGTCAAACGCCATGTGTTAAGTTATTTGCAAGACTTCTTGTTCTCTGCAGATCGCGCCCGCGGCCCGATTAGCGCTCTCTCCGGCGGTGAACGCAATCGCCTTTTGCTCGCGTGCCTCTTTAGCCACCCGAGCAACGTCCTGGTGCTTGACGAACCGACGAACGACTTGGACATGGAAACGCTCGACCTTTTGGCCGAACTTCTCGCGGATTATAACGGCACCGTCCTGACTGTTAGTCATGACCGTGCCTTCCTTGACTCCGTGGCGACCGGCATTTTGGCCATCGAAGAAGACGGCCACGTCTTCGAGGCGGTCGGCGGTTACTCCGATTACGAGGCGAACCGAAAAATCCGCGACAAGGAGGCGGCCAATGCCGCCCGCATCGCTGCCGAAAAAGAGGCCGAAAAGCAAGCACGCTTTAACGCTGGCGCCGGCGCCGCCGCTGCGTCCCCCGCCCTCGCGAAAAAGAAAAAGCGCAGCTACAACGAAGAGCGCGAATACGCCGCCCTCCCCGAAAAAATCGAGAAACTCGAAAAGGAAATCGCCGATTTCCAGCTGGAACTCTCCAAACCCGAAGTTTACACAAATGCTACGCTCATCGTCGAATTGCAGAAAAAGATTGCCGATGACGAGGCTTTGCTCGAACAGGCTTACGAGCGATTTGAGGCTCTTGACAATTTGGGATGATTTTTTTTTGCTTCCCTAGTGACAATCCCCATAGGATAATATAGATTTACATCGAATGGGTCTTGGTGTTTACTTAGAGGAGTTGTAGAAATGAAATCGCTATCTTTGTCTTTGGTGATGGCGTTGGCTGGCATCACGATGGGTCACGCCGCGACGGTTTGGAGTTATGATAAACCCACGGGCAATGACGTGCAGCCCGAAAAGAATTGGTTCAGCTTTGCTCAAGGTGGTTCGACCTCGGGCAGCTTGGTGGATACTCAAGAGGGCTATAAGCAGTTTACTGTAGCTTTGGATCTGAATTCTAGCGATTACAGCACTGCAGGCTTTGGCTTCGTATGGAAATACGCCAATGGCGGTGACGTCCCGACGGATCTTTCAAAATATTCCGGTCTTTGTTTTACGTATAAGGCAGATCGTCCGTTCCGCGTAGACTTGAAGCAAACATCAGTGACGGACTATAACTTCTATGGTATTGTTCTTCCGGCACAAAAAGATTTTGTGTCAAAGTACGTTGACTTCCAAAGCTTCGCTCAGGAAGGTGGCTGGGGTACGGAAGTCGCCTTGGATTTGACCCAGCAAACGGCCGTCCAGGTGAACTACAAGGAAGGCATTGCGAAAAATCTTGAAGAAAGCGATTCTGATAGAAACAAGAACGTCATTACTTTTTCTGCGATTTCCCTTGGTGAATGCGCAACCGTTGTAGAAGAGCCGAATGTCAAGCTCCTTGAGCCGTATGACAAGGCCCAGACCGTGACCATGAAGGAGTCTGATTCTCTAAAAATTCCTCTTTCGAAAATTTTTGAAGCAAAAGAAGGTGTTGACATAACGATTGCGACCTCTTTGACCGCTGCAAATATTTTGACAATGGTCAAGCCGGCTGGCTCACCGACTTTGAACGATGAACTCGTTTATATCTCGAAGAACATCGATAAGGATACTTCTTTAACGCTTACTGTTCTTGCTTTGAGCGGAACGGAATCTGTAAAGACGCAGATTACTATCAAGATTACCGATGAAGGCGAAGGCCCTGTTGGTCCGACTTGCCCGGGTGATCCTGAATGTCCGGAAGATCCGGGTGATAATCATCCTACGAAGGTTCTTGATCCGTATAATGTTGAAGCAACTGCCGTAAGTATGGATGAAGCGGATACATTGAAGATTGCTCTTGGTGATCTTTTCGCAGACGAAGATAATGACAAGCTCACCTTTGTTGTGGAAATGTCTGCTAATTTGATGAAGGTCTTGACTCCGTATGACAAGGCTACTTTGAATGATACTCTTAAGATTGTTCCGTTTGGTGTCAAGAAAGATACGACAATTGTAGTTACCGTTTCTGCAACGGATGGAAAATCAGATTTGGTTCATGTCAATTTTGCAGTGAGCATCAAGGATTCCAATACGCCTCCGGTTGCTGCAGATACTTCGTACTCGGTCATTGAAGGAAATGCCCTTGTTGTTCCTATCGTTCGTGGTCTTGCTGTTATGGGCCATGATATTGATGGCGATGACTTTATTGTCGTTCCAATCGACTCCACTAAGCATGGTGTTTTGACTGAATTCTCTCAGTTGGGTTCGTTCGTCTATACGCCGGATAGCTCTTTCCGTGGTGATGACACTTTGACCTATGTGCTTGTTGAAACGGCTAATCATGAAATGATCAGTAATAAGGCTACTGTGGTTATCCATGTGTTGCCTGTCAATTCCAAACCGACCCTTACTGTTGCTGACAGCACATTCCTCAAGGATACCTTGGCTCTTGATATGGACTTCGACGAAGATACTGTAAAACAAGTCAAGATTCCGACAAAGTCCTTGGTCTTTGCTGATCGTGAAGTTACCGAAGGCACGCAGACGTTTACTTATAAGGCCGAAGGCACGAAGATTGTTGCCACTGTCGATAGTGCAAACGCTAGCAACTACTTCATTTCTTTGAAGCCGGTCGCGAGCGCTACTGGACTTGCCTCTATATTCTTCTATGCTACGGATGGTTTTGATTCTGTTGGTGTGACACTCTATGTCAAGTTGATTTCGCCGAAGGATGTCGCTCAGGCCGTGAAGGATGAATATACCACGTTTAATGACAGTACGCTTACTGTAGACGACAAGAAGGGTGTTCTTGCTAATGACAAGTATCCTGATGGCGTGACGAAGGGTATGGAAGCTGTAGTTGCTCAGGATCCGGCCCACGGAACGCTTACCCTCAATAAGGATGGTAGCTTTAAGTACGTGCCGGAAGAAGGTTTTGAAGGCGTAGATTACTTTGGTTACTATGCGGTTGTCAATGGAACAAAGTCCAAGGCTACGATTGCGACGATTACTGTTGAAAAGCGCAACTTGCTCCCGATTGTTGCCGTGAAGCCTGAAACGCTTGATACGACTGTTACTGAAGATTTCCCGACTTCGAGAGCTTTGAAGTACACGAAATCTGTAGTGGCATCTTGGTTCAAGGATCCGGAAGGCGACTCGCTGACCTATTCTGCCAAGAGCAAGGATGGAAAACTCAAGGTTGAAATTACAGAACAGGGTATCCTTGAAATCAACTCTGCTCCGGATTCTACGGGTAAGGCTTATGTGGTTGTAACTGCAACGGACAAGAAGTCTGGTTCCAAGAGCTTTGAATTCTGCGTGAACATCACTCCGGTGAACGACAAGCCTGTTTTGGTACATTCCGATACGGTCTATGTCGGCACGTCTGGTTGGAAGGTTGAATGGAAACTTGATTCGCTTGTCAAGGATGTTGATGGTGATTCGCTGACGTTCACTCCGAATGAGACGAGCGCGTTGGCAAAGTACATGAATGTTACTATAAAGGGTTCTGTGCTGACCGTGACGGCTGTTGATGGTGTCAAGTTCAAGGACGGCCAGAGATACGCTATTGGTGTCAAGGCTTCTGACCCGAGCAATGCGAGCGTGACGATTCCGTTGTACATCGTTGTCGGTACTGCTGGCTTGCAGAAGCAGATTGCTCAGCCGAAGGCCAACTGGCAAAATGCTGTGATGGCAAAACGCGGAAGCGTTGCAATCATGGATATGCAGGGCCGCAAGGTCTGGAGTGCCAAGCTTCCGGTGAACCCGGCTGAAGTCCGTGCAGCCTCTGCTCAGGTGCAGGGTCGCAAGATTCTCCGCGTAAACAACCAGACCTGGACGATTAAGTAGACCGCGAAGGATCCAGTTAAAGTATAAAAGAAGAGGCTCCGCAATTGCGGAGCCTTTAATAATATCATGTTGATAACGATGTAGAACGTCATTCTGAGCAAGCGAAGCAATGCGAAGAATCCAGGGCGAATATTTTACTGGATCCTTCAGCGCAGTGCACTTCAGGATGACGTTGCTTTGGTTTACTTCACCAAAGCTTCGGTGTCGAGGGCGATAAGCAATTCTTCGTTTGTTGCAACGACGATAGCCTTCGGCGTGCCGTCCTTCGTGATGAGGTGGTTGGATTCCTTGCCGCTCTTGAGGTTGCGTTCTTCATCGACCTGGTAGCCGAGAAGCTTTAAGTTGTCCAAAGCCTGCTTGCGGACGTAGAAGCTGTTTTCGCCGATGCCGCCCGTGAAGACGATGGCGTCAATGCGCGGGAGAGCCATGGCGATGCCGCCGATTTCGCGGGTGAGGCGGTAGCAGAACACGTCGAGAGCGATTTGAGCCTGCTTGTTGCCTTCGCTTGCAGCCTGCGTGAGCGTACGCATGTCGTTCGAAAGGCCGGAGAGACCGAGAAGACCGGATTCCTTGTTTACAAGGTGGTCGAGCTTGTCGATCGTGCCGTATTCTTCGCCGTACTTCTTAGCGATGTAGAAAAGAATTGCCGGGTCAAGGCTACCGGAGCGCGTGCCCATGATAAGACCTTCGAGCGGAGTGAAACCCATCGTGGTATCGACGCACTGGCCGTTCAAAATAGCGGAGCAGCTGGAGCCGTTGCCGAGGTGAGCCGTGATGAGGCAAGTTTCTTCGGGCTTGGTGCCGAGAACCTTGCAGGCTTCAGCAGTCACAAAGCGGTGGCTTGTGCCGTGAGCGCCGTAACGACGGATGCCGTCCTTTTCATAGAACTTGTACGGAATACCGTAGAGGTAAGCTTTCTGCGGCATGGTCTGGTGGAAAGCGGTGTCGAACACAGCGACCTGCGGGAGGCCCGGGAAGAACTTGGTGGCGCATTCCATGCCGGTAGCGTGAGCCGGTTCGTGGAGCGGGGCAAAGAGCGTGATGCTGCGGATGTAGTCGATGACTTCTTGAGAAACCTTTTCGCTCTTGATGTACTTACCGCCATGCACGACACGGTGACCGATGGCTTCAATCGTATCGGTGAGCTTCTGAGCGTCGAGGAACTTCTTGACCTGATCGACTGCTTCGGCATGCGTAGGGCAGTCAAAGTTGAAGTCAATCTTGCCTTCAGGGCCCTTGGCCTTGGTGTGGCCGTTAACGCCGATATTTTCGACGAGGCCGCTTGCGATGGATTCCTTGGTCTGGGTATCGATGACGGCGAACTTCACCGAGGACGAGCCGCAATTTAAAACGAGTACGCGCATGAGATTTCCTTTATAGATTAAAGACGAGAGACGAGAGACGAGAGAAATTTTCTTTTTTTTCACGCGACGTGTCTTACTAAATCTTTCGTCTTTCGTCTGTAGGCCCATAGGGCCGTTCTTTCGTTTAAATTATAGCATTTTGGTGTGGGGTTGGCTATTGGCTTGTCTTTTAGTCGGC
>CAMUYW010000039.1 GCA_947165045.1 uncultured Fibrobacter sp.
CGAGCTTTTCGGCGAGTTCCTTCACCTGGCGGTGTGCGCCAGAAATCATGGCACCGTGGCCCACGAGTAAAAGCGGCTTCTTGGAATTCTTGAGGTATTCGGCTGCCTTTTCGACGCTTTCCGTAGAAGCGTAAGTCGGAATCTTGTAGCCGGGGAGGTCCATCTGATCCGTGAACGGAGCAGTGCAGGGGCCTGCAGTCACGTCCTTCGGGAGGTCAATAAGCACCGGACCCGGGCGACCGCTACGGGCGATGTGGAAAGCTTCCTTCATCACGCGCGGAAGATCGTTCGTGTCCTTGACCAAGTAAGAATGCTTGACGGTTGCAAAAGTCATACCGCTTGTATCGCATTCCTGGAAAGCGTCCTTGCCGAGGTTCGGCGTGGTCGTCTGTGCCGTGAGCACGACGATCGGGCTAGAGTCCATAAGAGCTGTATAAATACCAGTAAACGTGTTCGTTGCACCCGGACCGCTAGTGACAAGAGCTACACCGACCTTACCGGTCTGGCGGGCATAACCGTCAGCCATGTGGGTTGCGCCCTGTTCATGACGGCTGAGCACAACTTTGATGCTGGAGTCGAGGATGGCATCGAACATCGGAATGGCCGATCCACCGGGATAGCCGAAAATTGTATCAACGCCTTCACGCTTGAGGCATTCGATAATCACTTCGGCACCACTTAAGGTCTTATTTGCCATAATTTTTCCTGTCTTTTAAAGAATAGATGAAAATTTGATAGACGTAAATATAGACGTGTTTTTTGACGGTGGCAAGAGGTAAGTACTGAACTTTGCGAAAATTTTTGAAATTTTTGTGAAAAATTTTAAAATTGAAAAACGGAATTTTGTAAAAATTGAAGAATTTTGCGAAAGTTCTGTGAAAATTGAATTGTGATAAAGTGAAAATTGATGAAAATGGAATAAAATTGTGTCTGAACTTGCTCTTGTACTTGAAAAAATACTGGATTCTTCGCTTTTCGAACTCGGCATGACGAGCGATGACCTAATATGTTTCCCAGAACTGTCACCACGTACTTGTTACGGGATCGCCTGCATAACCACGTAAAGTATGATACTCGTCATCCTGAACGGAATGAAGGATCTAGTGATGTTCTTTCCAAGAAAAAATTTACTAATTTAAAATTATGCTTAAGAAAATCATACTTTCTCTATTTTTCGTGGCAGCCTTTGCGTTTGCCGCCGACCCGATCACCATTGAAGGGCGTTTGACCGAAATTCCGGGCAAAATGCCGAGCAATGACCTGTACAGCTATGTATATGTATTTAAGTACAAGGTACAGAAGGTCGTTTCGGGTAAGCTCGATGCCAAGGAAGTTCTCGTTGGCGTCTACAATCCGCTTATCGCTCGCGGCAAGGTCAAGGATAAAATGGCCGACAAGTCCAAGGGTAACGTAGGCGAGTTCAAAGCCAAGTCGAAGTACACGCTCAAGCTCATTCCGCTCGAAGGCAACTGGGACGGCGCTGTCGAAGATGAATACTTTGACGACGAATCCCCGCGCTACCTTGCGATTGAAGTGAATGAGTAACACATGGTTTTCTCCTCCCAAATTTTTCTTTTCTATTTCTTGCCGACGTTCTTGGTTGGCTACTTTGTTCTCTTCAAGCTCGGGGCGAAACACTCGTTCCTGAACTTGTTCATCACCATATTCAGCTACGTCTTTTATGGCTGGCTGGAACCGTGGCTTGTGTTCCTCATGTTCGGCTGCACTTTTGTGGTGTATGTGTCAGGGTGTTTTATTTCGGCGCCTAACGCAAGCAAGTTCCAGCGAAATTTTGCACTCGGGACTGCGATTGCGGTAAACCTTGGTGCGCTTGGATTCTTCAAGTATTATATGTTTGGCATGGGGATTGTGAACGATTTTGCGGCGATGCTTGGCTGCGAGCCGTTCTCGATTATGACCGTGCTTTTGCCGGTGGGTATTTCGTTCTATTCGTTCCAGTCCATGAGTTACGCGATTGACGTGTGGCGCGGCACGGCGCCTCCGGTCAAGAATTTTGCGACTTTCGCATGCTACGTGGCGCTTTTCCCGCAGCTTGTGGCGGGCCCGATTGTGCGTTACAATACGGTTGCCGAAGAACTTGAAACGCGTACGCATACGCTTGAAAACTTTGTTCGCGGTATTGCATTTTTCTGTTTTGGTTTTGTCGAGAAAATTTTCCTTGCAAATCAGGTGGGCATTATTGCAGACCGCGTGTTTGCGGCTGATGCTCCGGGCGTCATCAACAGCTGGTGGGGCTCGCTTGCTTACATGTTCCAGATTTATTTTGACTTCTCCGCGTACTCTAACATGGCGATTGGCCTTGGGCTTATGCTTGGGTTCCATTTCCCGCGCAACTTCAATGGCCCGTACCGCGCTATAAGCATCACGGATTTTTGGAAGCGTTGGCATATTTCATTGACGAGCTGGTTCCGCGATTACTTGTACATCCCGCTTGGCGGAAATCGCGTGCCGACTGGCCGCATGTATTTCAACTTGTTCCTCGTGATGTTCGTGAGTGGCGTTTGGCATGGTGCCAACTGGACATTCGTGTGCTGGGGCCTGTACCATGCATTTTTCATGATTGTCGAACGTGCCAATAACAAGAATGCCTGGTATTACAAGGCTCCTCGTGTGGTGCAGATTCTTTTGACGCAAGTGATTGTGCTGTTTGGCTGGGTGCTTTTCCGCGCTGATTCTATTGGCGATGCTGTGCGCATGTGGAAGAATATGCTTGGCCTTGGTGCAACGGCGGCTTCCGATGTTATTTTGTCTGCCGAAATTTTCACGCCGACTAGCGTTGTGTTTATGGCGCTTGCTGGGCTCTTCTCGTTCTGGAAGTACCGCAGTTACGACTGGTGCGTTGACGTCTCGTTCAAAAAGTCGCTAATCGCTTTAGGCTTGTTTATACTTGCAACGCTTGCGCTCTTTACGCAGAGCTACAACCCGTTCCTCTATTTCCAATTCTAACGCGCCGGAGACGGCGCCGTAGTTCGTCTCAATTGTCATTCCCGCGGAGGCGGGAATCCATAATTTTCGCCTATATTACTATATTAAATTTGGAATTATAGACGAATGACGTGCTAGGTGAAAAATGCAGCGTAGATTAAATAAAATTCTTTTCTTATTAGCAATGGCGGCGGGAATCGCCTTTGCTGACCCGATTACAACGGATGCGTTGACTCGAAGTGGTCTCGTGATGCGCGACCGTCAACTTCGTGATATTGGTCTTGTGATGCGTGGTGGGCGAGGCGGTTTTATTGATATCGGTTATACTTACACGCCTTCGTCTGAACAGTTACAGCTGAAAAGCAAGTATGGCGTTCATGACGGTTTTGCGTTTAGGCATCATTATGGCATTTTTGGGAGCTGGTCGCTTGATTCGACTTCGCACTTGGGCTTTTTGACGTGGTTTGACCGTGTCGGTTGGGATACGCAAGATTTTTTCTTCTTCCCGCATTATGGTGATTTTGCCCATATTTCTTCGGCATTTACGTGGGGCTTTTCTTACACGAATACGAAGTATGATTATACAGCGGCCGTTGGCTTGCAACATCAGAATTTGGAATTGGCAAATAAAACTGTTTTCCCGAACGAAAGTGATTCGCTGTTGTTCTATTGGGCGCATGCACGCTATAAGAATGTGAGCATTCAAGGAAGTTTCTATCGCAATACGTTCCAGACGCTTCGCATATCGTTGGACCTTGAATCCCGTGAACTTTACGGTGGTGCTGGGAGCGGATACAAAACGTATTTGCCGAACTTGAGTGCGACGATTTATCGCCGAAAAAATAATGGCGATGATGATAACTTTGTTCGATTGAATTTAGAACAAAATCTTTATGAGCAACTGCTTTATGCAGATGTGTCGTACGATTTCCCGAAGGGCGGTTTTCATTCAGCTATTTTGAAATATTATCCGGCAAATTTTTCTCGATTGATTGGATTTGAGGCTTCGTGTTTGCGCCGTAATGAAATCGGAGGCTCTAGGGAATTGCTTTGGGGTGGAGCTATTGACTTTATTGTTCTCCGCTTGGGATACAATTCTGCCTTTGATTATGATAACATGTTCGGTGCAAAAGGAACGTTCATCGCTGAAATCCATGTAAATTTGGGGGCTATTGGGGGCAGTAGATTTGGTCGAGGCGCTTCGAAAGCGGCTCCAATGGAAACTTCTCAAAAAAATGCAGACTTGCGTAGATTTATGAAGGCGTATGCGGAACAGCAGAAGACCCCGACGGTGGATGCTCAGGGAAATAAGGTCATTCAAGCGAAGGGAATCCGCTACGAAAAAGTGGGAACTTCTGGAACATCTAACGAAGGAGGCAACTAATGAAATATTTGCGTTTGTTCCTTTGCCTCGTGGCGTTGACTTTGACCGCTTGCATGAGTCATATACTCTTGGATACTTCGACTAGACTTCAAATTGAAAACAAGACGGATGTTGCGATTCTTGGATTGGATGTTGTATCTGAAGATGGAACTTCTGTTCGTACGTGGATTAACGAAACGATTGAGCCGGGCGGAAAGAGCAAGGTGGTTGAAGAAGATTGGGTCGGAACTTTCCGCGTGAGAGTAAGGTTTGATAAATGGGATAAGTATGATAAGATGTATTTAGAGACATGCGAAGCCAAGCCTGTTCGTGTACAAGACGATGTTAAGATTGATTTGCGGGACAATGTTATGATTGTTGCCTTGGCAAAACAGAGTGAAGTTGGCGTGACGCAAAAAAAAGTAATTGGCTGTCATGATAAAGGCGAATACATATACGCTGAACTTGAATTGGATTTTGAAGGCGGTAGCCAGCATCTAGTGGTCTCCGAAGACGAAGACGGAAAGGCTGTTTTCAAGTTTAGATAGATACATTTTTACTACATTTAGCTTCAGTGCAGATAACTAAGTTAAAGATTTTTGGTTTTAAGTCCTTCGCGCAAAGGACCGAAATTAACTTCCCGACGAAGGGTCTTACGGCTGTCGTGGGGCCGAACGGCTGTGGCAAGTCCAATATTACGGACGCCATCCGCTGGGTGCTTGGCGAACAGAAAGCCGCCGCACTCCGTATGGGCAAAATGCAAGATGTGATTTTTAGCGGTACCGAAGAACGTGCCGCGATGAGCCTTGCCGAAGTTTCCATTGTGATTGATAACAGCGATGGAACGCTTGCGTCTGATTATTCTGAAGTGATTGTGACTCGCCGTGTGCATCGTGATGGTTCGGGTGAGTATTTGATTAACAACCAGGAATGCCGCCTCCGCGACGTTCACGCTTTGCTTTTTGACTCGGGTCTTGGTTCCAGTACTTATTCGCAGATGAACGCCGACATGATCAAGGCGGTGCTCTCGGACAAGGCCGATGACCGTCGTGTGCTTTTTGAAGAAGCCGCCGGCGTGAGCAAGTATAAGCAGCAGCGCAAGGAAACGCGTCGCCAGCTTGAACGCGTGCAGATGGACATGGAACGCGTCGAAGACAACTTGCGCAGTGTGCGCCGTTCTGTCCGTCTTTACGAAACGCAGGCCGAAAAGGTCAACGCTTACAAGAAATTGAATACGCGTCTCCGCGAACTGGATTTGTCTGTAAGCCTCGATAAGTTTGAAGATTACAAGGAAGGCTTGGCCACGCTCGATTCGACGACCAAGCGCATGAACCACGAAGTGGAATCTTCCAAGACGCAGGCAACTGAACTCCAGGCGAAAATCGAAGAAAAGAAGCTCGCCATCAGTGAAGATGAAAACGCCTATCGCGACTTGGAACGCGAAGTGCAGGCGGCAACGATTGCGTTAAACGACTTGAACAACAACATCGTCCGTTTGCGCGATTCCATGTCGGGCCTCCAGTCTTCGAACGACAAGGCTCAGAGCGAAATTGAACGCAGCGAACTCAAGTCGCAGGAACTTTCTCAAGAAAAAGCAAAGCTCGAAGAAGAAATTGCCGTTCTCGGTAGCGAAAACGACATGGACGAGCTGAACGAACTTTTGGAACGCGAACGCGAAACGTTGCAGGTCATGCGCGACAAGGTTGATGATTTGCGCACGCAGTCCCGTGAACTTTCAAATGCTCGTTTGCAGGCGACAAACCGCGTGAACTCTCTCCGCGGGCGTTTTGAACGCATGGATGCCGAAGTCAACATGCTTCAGACGAACATCGCCAAATGGCAGACTGAAATCGAAGGCCTCGACAAGCAAAAGTCCGATGCCGAAGCTGGCATTGCCGAAATTCAGGCGGGTATCGAAGATACGAACCGCGAAATCGAGAATCTCGAAGAACAGCGCGCCACGCGTGAAGAACGCTTGGAATCCGAACGTGCCGAACTCACCGAAGCGCAGCAGAAGTTGCAGGGTTTAAAGAACGAAGAAGCCCGCTTGCAGTCTCGAATCGATGTGCTCCAGAGCGTGATGAACGAAGGCTCGGATGCCAACCGTTACCTCAAGGAAAACAAGGCGAACCTGATTGGCGGTCTTGTTTCGGAACGCATCGAGGCGACTCCGGAATACGCATCGAGCGTCGAAGCGGCTCTCGGTGAAATCCTTGATTCTGTTGTCGTGAATGGCGACAGTGCGGTCAATGAAATTGTAAATGCGCTCAAGAGCGAAAACGTGGGCAAGGTGCTCATGTCGCTTGTTTCGAGTGCCGCCCCTGCTTACGAAAAGCCGGTGAACAACCCGGGCGTCGTGGGCTCGCTCAAGGATTTTGTGAAGACGGACGACGAAGTTTCTCCGTGGCTTTCTGGAATTCTTTCGCGCTATTTTGTTGTGGATTCCTTGCAGACTGCGCTTGCCCTCGCGAAGGAATACCGTGGCGAAAATCTGAACTTTGTCACATCCGATACGATTGTACGTACAAGCGGTCTTGTTTCGTTTGGCGTTTCTACATCGGGTGCGCTCTCTCGCAAGAACGAAATTGCCGATGCCGAAGCACTTTTGGAAAAAGTGCAAGGCGATATTTTGGCGGGCGAAGAAAATGTGGACCGCTTGCGTGAACTCACCGAAGAAGATGCGCAAATGCTTTCGTCTTTGGTTGATGAAATCCGCGAAAAGCGTGATTCTCTGCGTGGTGGCGATGCTTCTATTCGCGTTCATAGGAATACGCTTGAAAACTGCACACGTCGCTTGAACCAGCTTAATGGCGAAGTGACGAACGCGCAGAACAGAATTGAAGCGGCGGCGCAGTCCAAGAACAGCGATGCTGAACTTGCCGAAGCCGAAGCCGAAGTTGAAAAGGTCGAAGAACGTTACCAGACGATTTCGGACCAGTTGGGCGAAAACGAGACGATGCTCCGCGAAAAGGAAGAAGATGTCCGTGAACTCGAACGCAGCGCGCAAGATAAGACTTCTCGCTTGAAGCAGAATCAAAACCGCTTGGTCGCGATTGCTGACCAAATGGAATTCTTGGACAACACGATTCGCAACCGCCGTGAAGAAATCGAAAAGAACACAGTTTCGATTGAAAAGTTTGAAACGGATTGTAACAAGCTCGCGGACGAAGCGCAGGTGAAAGATAACGCGCTCCGTGAACTCGAACGCAATCGCGACCTTGCTCGTGAACGCTACGACCTCGTGAGTGGCGACCTTGAAGGTTGGCGCGACGAAGTCAACCGCCTCCGCGACGACATGATTGAAAAAATGAAGGAACTGAACGACGTCGGCCGTCGCCAGGAATCCCTCCAGAACAATCTCGACCGCCTCCGCGAACGCATCACGAACGAATGGTCTGTGGACCTCGACAATCCCGAGAATGTGGAACGCGTGGAATACACGCAGCCCGAAGCCGACCGCGAAATCCGTGAACTCCGCGGCAAGATCAAGGAGCTAGGCCCGATCAACATCAACGTGATGGAAGATTACGAAGACGAAAAGAAGCGCTTGGAAGAAGTCGAAAAGCAGTTCGATGACCTCGACCGCGCTCGTGCCTCGCTCGACCGCACGATTACAAAGCTCGATGACATTGCCCGCCAGCGTTATCTCGATACGTTTGCCCGCATCCAGAAGAACTTCCAGTTCGTGTTCAGTAAGCTGTTCCTCAATGGCGAAACGAAGATGAGCCTCGTCGAAAAGGTCGATGAAATGGGCAAGCCCATGGACATCCTTGACGCCGACATCGAAATCAACGTTCGTCCGACCGGTAAGAAAATGCGCGGTATCAAGGCTCTTTCGGGTGGTGAACATGCTCTGACCGCAACGGCACTTTTGTTCGCCATTTACATGGAAAAACCGTCTCCGTACTGCGTGCTGGACGAAGTGGACGGTCCGCTTGATGACGCTAACGTGGGTCGTTTCATGGCGCTCCTCCGCGAATTCAGTAAGCAGACCTTGTTCATCGTCGTGACGCATAACAAGCGTACCATGGCTGAAGCCGATATGCTCTATGGTGTGACACAGGAAATTAAGGGTATTTCTCGCATTGCAAGCGTGCAGCTCGCCGACGCTACGAAATTCGCTATTTAGTTTTTATACGAGGCTTTTTTATAGTGTTTTTTTCCCATTGAGGGTGCTCAAAAGTACCTGGACTATTTGCGGTCTTACCATGTAGCTATCGCTGCCGAACGAAATTCAAGCCGTAACTATATCCAAACAATCAAGCAAGGCATTAAAAAGCCCGGGCCCGGTGAAGGTCTGTTATATCATAGCATGATGCGAAAATTTTCGTTGCGAAAAATTTCGCAATGGAATAATTATTTTGTATAAACTGTTTATGTGCAATCGATTGCTTGCAAAATGAATGCTTTTGTCTACAGTTGTTTGCAAAATTTGCAAACAACTTTTTTTCAAATTCTCGCATGTATATATTAAGGCTCCTAAATCATTTATAGGAGAATGTGAATGAGCATAAAATCTTTTGACGAACTTGACATCACCGACCCGATTATGTTCGGACTTGTGTTTAGCAACAAGCATATCGCTCAGCCTTTCATCGAGCATTTGCTAGGCATCAAAATCGACCATCTAGAAACTCCAATTCCAGAAGCTGCTTTGAGCTATGATGCTGAACACAAAGGCGTCCGTTACGATGTTTACGCTCGTGAAACGAACGAAAAAGGAGAAACAATCCGTTCTTTCGATTTGGAAATGCAGATGGTCGACACTAAGCAACTCCCGCAAAGAGCACGGTATTACCAGAGTGTGGGGGATGGCGTTGCCCTTTCTAAAGGAGATTTTTACACAAGTCTCAGGGAACAATACATCATTTTCTTGTGCCCCATGGATATTTTCGGTGGCGATTTTCCTGTTTACCATTTTGAAAACCGCGCAAAGGAAAACACGAGTATTACGTTGAATGACCTTACCTTTAAGAATTTTTATATATTTAGAAAGTACGAGAAGTTTACAGATCCCATCGTCAAAGCATACATGAAGTACTTTGCGACTAGGAATGCTGACTCCAATGAAACCGAAACGATTAACAATCAGGTGTCCTTTTACAAGACCGATACTTTCATAAGGAACAAGTACATGACTTACGAATTTGATCTTCACGAAAGCGAGGAAAGAGGAAGGATTAAAGCCGAGGCCAAAGCTTTGGAAGAGAAAAAGGCTATAGCCAAGGGGCTTCGCGATGACAACGTTCCTTTGGAAATTATCTCTAAGCGAACTGGCTTTACAATCGAAGAAATCAAGGCCTTGTAAGGCTTCCTAAAAGGCATAAATCCGGCTCCTCAGGGCCGGGTTTTGTGTATGGTCTGCCTAATTGTAAACTTTTCGATGTTTATTTGGGCAGCGTACCTAGTTTTGGGCTTAAATTTTTCTTATATTTTCGTAAACTAATCAATATCCAGACCGTTTTTTTATGTAATGTCCGCAAACGGCGGCTCGTTGCGTATAAATAATGGCTGGAGTAACCCCGAGGTTGCGGCCAAAAATGCCCTTGAAGCTGATGTTCATCACGAACCGTCCTGATGTGGCTTTGGTTGCGCAGAAGTATGGCGTGGACCGTGTGTGGGTGGATTTGGAGACCCGCGGGAAGGAACTTCGCCAGAAGGGGCTTAATTCCGTCAAGTCTCAGCATACAGTCGGTGACATTCGGACAATCAAGCCGTTGTTGACCACTTCCGAGATGCTTGTGCGTGTCAATTCCTGGTACGAGGGCAGCCCTGCCGAGATTGATGCCGTAATCAATGCGGGAGCCGACATCATCATGCTTCCGTACTGGAAAACGATTGATGAGGTTGCCGCATTCGCAAAAGCGGTCGGCAATCGTTGCAAGACAACCTTGCTTCTGGAAACCAAGGAAGCGGTAGATTGCATTGACGATGTCATCAAGATGGGGGGATTCGACGAAATCCATATCGGGTTGAACGACTTGCACCTTTCTTACGGCATGAACTTTATGTTCGAACTGCTTGCCGACGGGACGGTCGAAAAACTTTGCAACAAGTTTAAGGTGGCGAGTATTCCGTACGGCTTTGGCGGTATTGCGAAACTCGGTTGCGGTATGCTCCCTGCCGAAAAGGTCATCATGGAACACTACTGGCTGGGTTCCTCGCGGGCAATTCTTTCCCGTTCGTTCTGCGACTGTGCGACAATCAGCGATATTGCCGAAATCGATGCCGTATTCCGCGAAAACATGAAGAGCCTCCGCGAATTTGAAAAGTCACTCGCCAACGCAACCCCAGCCGCATTCGCCCAGAACAAAGTGGATGTTGCAAAAGCTGTCAGCGAAATTGCGGACCGCATTAGACAAGCCAAGAAAAGTGCCGTTGCGTAGGAGCCAAAGAGAATGCCTAAGATTTTGACGACAGATTTGTTGAACAGCCTTTCCGAAGCGTATGGCGACGCATTTTACCTTTTGGAATCAACCACCTTCGAAGAAAATTACAAGGAACTCACCGCCGCGTTCAAGGCGTATTATCCGAAGTTCAACATCGCTTATTCTTACAAGACCAATTACACGCCTAAGATTGTCCAGATTGTCAATCGCCTTGGCGGTTATGCAGAAGTTGTTTCCGAGATGGAAATGGAAATTGCGTTGCGTTCCGGCGTTCCTGCGTCGCGTATCGTTTGGAACGGCCCGATAAAGAACCAAAACAAGGTCAAAGAACTGCTCTTGACGGGAGGCATGGTTAATGTCGATTCCGTTTACGAAATCGAGAACATTCGTGCGATTGCAGAAAATCATCCGGACCATATGCTCAATCTTGGAGTCCGTTGCAACTACGATGTCGGCGACGGCGTGGTTTCCCGTTTCGGTTTCGATGTCTATGGTCAAGATTTTGATACAGTCCTCCGTTTTATCGCAGACACTCCGAACCTCCGCCTTGTCAATTTGCAGGCTCATTTTGCCAAGCGTTCACCGGAATTTTGGACTGCCCGCGCCGAGGGTATGCTCAAGACCTATGACACGATCGTTCAAAAGTATGGTCTTAAGCCTGAACACCTCGATATTGGCGGTGGAATTTTTGGCAAGATGCCCGATTTGCTCCGAGAACAACTGAAAATCGGCAAAATTACTTACGACGATTACGCAAAGCAGGCTGCAAAACAATTCGCGGAACATTTCAAGGGTAATCCCGATGCCCCGTATCTGTTTATTGAGCCGGGGTCCGCCGTGGCTGGCGACTGCATGCGCTTTGTAAGCAAGATCAAGACCATCAAGGATGTTCGCGGAAAGACCTTTGCGACGGTTATCGGCTCGCAAAAGAACATCAGCATGTCTGGCATCAATCCGCCAATGGAAATCGTTGCGGGAGGCAAAACGCAAAAGCAATACAACAACCTTGACATTGTTGGGTTCACCTGCATCGAGGGCGATGTTCTCCAGAAAAACTACTGCGGCAACTTGGCCGTTGGCGACTACATCGTTATTGGTAACTGCGGTTCGTATTCGCTGGTGATGAAACCTCCGTTCATTCTCCCGAATTGTGCTGTGCTGGATATCAATGGCGATAAAGTCGAATTGATAAAGCGTGCGGAAACCTTCGACGATTTGTTCCACACGTTCAAATTTTAGCGGGCCACGATTAAGATTATGTACAAGTTGAATTGCCTTATCAAGAGATTGTTCGACATCGTGTCGGCGGGTGCGTTGGCTCTCGTGCTGACTCCGCTATGGATTGTCGTGGCGATTGCAATCAAGCTCGATTCGAAAGGTCCCGTATTTTTTAAGCAGAACCGCAGGACAAAAGACGGTCGCGTATTCAAGATGCTCAAATTCCGCTCGATGGTCGTGAATGCTGAACAGATGGCCGCCGGACTTTTCAACTACGAAAATGACCCCCGCGTGACCAAGGTGGGGCGATTCTTGCGCGATACGAGTATCGACGAACTGCCGCAACTTTTCAACATTGTCAAGGGCGACATGAGCGTCGTGGGACCGCGCCCCTGCGTGGAATATGAACTGGGCGATTTTGACACGCTGAACAAACGTTACAAGAAACGCTTCCAGGTTAAGGCGGGGCTTACCGGACTTGCGCAGACCAAGGGCCGCAACGACAATTCCTGGGACAACAAGGTCACTTACGATAACCAGTATGTTGATGAATTTAAGCGAATTGGAGTGCTTGTGGATATCAAGATTTTGTGGAATTCCGTAATCAAGGTTTCCAAGAAAGAAAACATCTACGAAAACAAGGCTGACGAATCCATGACGGATGCCGAAGCCGCAAAGTACGAGGAAGAAGAAATTATCAGGATTGCTCACTTGCCCGATTAGCGGCACGGAAAGTGGAAAGGAAACTTGCTATGAAATACGAAGTATCGCAAAGATTGATTTGGTTCAAGGGCGAACTGCTCCATGTGAACGATGCGAAGGTCAACGCCCTGGCGCCAACGGCACAGTTCGGCTTGAACGTGTTCGAGGGCATACCCTGTTACTGGAACGATGAAAAGAAACAGTTGTTCGCGTTCAGGCTCGATGACCATTACGACAGGCTAATCCGCTCGGCAAGACTGATTCAGATTGATTGCCCGTTCAGCAAGGATGAACTCAAGAAGGCCTTGATTGATGTGGTCAAGGCAAACGAATACGACGAGAACCTTTCTGTTCGTCAGACTCTGTTTGTCGATGGCTTTGGCTCGTGGGGTTCCGAAGGCCCAACGGATATGTTCGTAGCCCCGATTCCCCGTGGACGCACCAGTGCCGAATACAACAAGAAAGGCCTGAACGTTTGCGTGACCTCTTGGCGACGCATTAGCGAAAATGCTCTTAGCCCGCGAATCAAGTGCGGTGCAAACTACATCAATAGCCGCTACGGCCAGCGTGAAGCGTTACGCAACGGTTACGATACTTGCCTGTTCCTGAATGAGTTCGGCAAGGTATCCGAAGGCCCGGGAAGTTGCTTCTTTATGGTTCGCGACAATAAGGTGATCACCCCGACATTTACGGATGCCGTACTCGAATCCATTACTCGCGATACCGTTATCGCGTTGGCAAAAGACATGGGCTACGAAGTCGTGGAACGCACCATTGACCGCACGGAACTCTATACCACCGACGAAGCCTTCCTTTGCGGTTCTGCCATGGAACTTACCCCCGTGTTGAGCATCGACAAGTATGAACTTGGCGAAGGAAAAATCACCCGCAAACTCCACAAGGCATACGTGGATGCCGCTCGCGGAATGAACGATAAATTCAAGCACTGGGTGACCCCGATTTACTAAAGAAGATTATGGAACGTCAGCCCACAGATTATATTCAAGGCTTGGTCTCTGTCATTACTCCGGTTTACAACTGCGAGAAATATATTGACAGAACCTTGCAGTCTGTATTTGCACAGACTTATAAGAATATTGAGATTGTACTGGTTGACGACCAATCTACAGACGGTTCGGCAGAAATCATCAAGCGTTATCAAGAAAAACATCCTGAAATCGTGTATTTCTTGCAACCGAAAAACATGGGGGCGGGGCATGCCAGGAACAGGGCTCTTGAACTTGCCAAAGGGCAGTATGTTGCGTTCCTTGATGCCGATGACATGTGGAAACCTGAAAAAATCCAAAAACAGGTGGATTTGCTGCGAGATAAAAATGGCGGTTTCTGCTTTACGGCAATCGAGATGATTGACGGCGACGACAAGTTGATTAAAGGAAAGAGGCCGGTAAGGGAATCCATTGATTACAAGTTCCTGCTCTCGAATACGATGATTCCGACTTCGGGCGTGATGGTCGATAGAACAATCAAGGGTGATTTCCGGATGCATATTCGCCGTGGTGGGCAGGATTACGCGACATGGCTCAGGTTGCTGCGAGACGGCTCAAAAGCCTACGGCATTGACGAAGCCTTGGTTGGCTACCGTATTGACGGGCAGTCCCTCAGCAGCAACAAGATGAAGAGTATTCGACAGATTTGGGAAATTCAAACACAGGATGAAGGCATCGGTAAATTTGCCGCAGGATGGCATATTGTTCGCTGGTGCTGGAATTCGGTAAAAAAATATTTATTTTAATAGTTATTTTAAATGAATTGTATATTACTCGCTTTTATTCTGTTTTTTTTACTTTTTTTTATATCCATGTCAAATTGTGGAAATTTTTTATCATGTAGTTTTATTTCTACGGTAATGTTTTTTATTTCAGATGTTTTTTATGTTTTATTTATTAATCCTTTGTGTGGAGATTTATCTTTAAAAACCATAACAGTAGTGTCTTTTGCAATATTTTTCATTTTTGTAGGTGAGTTTATTACAAATTTTGGTGAATTCCAAATAAAGTTTTTTTCATGTCGTTGTGAAAAGATATGTCTATACATAAGCAATTTTAAGGTTATATTGTTTACTTTAATTAATTTTTTTGTTATTTATTTAAAAATAAAAATGTTGAATCAGCTGGGAACTCAATTCGGTGTTGGAACAAATCTTTTTTCGATAATGAAATTATTAAGAGGATCTATCACAAGTGGGGAAATTGAATTTCCAGTTTATATGCAACTGTTATCTAGTGTTTCTGACGCTGTCGCATATTCATTTATGTTTTTTTTCCTTTTTTATTTGATTGTACTTCGTAAAAAAAGGCTGTTATTGCTTTTACCCGTAGTTTCGCATTTAATAATGCAAATTTTTAGTACAGGTAGGTCTGGTTTTATTCTTTTTGCAATAGTCTTATTATTTGAAGTTCTTTTTTTGATTAATAACAAAAATACCATCTCTTTAAATAAAAAAAATACAACAAAGGTGATTAAATATGTTGTTCCTGTAGTTGTAACGCTCGCGATTTTCTTCTATTTGTATGGTAATATAGTAAGAGGCGCTTCTCACACTTTTGTTGAATATTTGTCTCAATATATTGCGGCACCTCTATATGGTTTGAATGATTATTTAGATAATTGTTGGATTGCCAATAATCATTTGGGACAGTATACATTACAAAATTTCTATTATTATTTAAATAAGCTTGGATATGAGTTTGCTATACCTCCTACTCACTTATCTTTTTTTTCATTTGGAAATCAAATCAGCAATATTTACACTAGTCTGGTGTTCCCAATACAAGATTATGGTATAACGGGTTTGTTCTTAACAAGAATTCTGATAGGGATTATTTATAGTTGTATAATATATAAAGCTCAAAATGTAATATTTGTTAATATGAGGAACGACTCTGCTAAAATTATTTTGGCATCCTATATGTTAAATGCTTGTGTTTATTCAGTTGTTGCTGATAAATATAGAATGTTTTTAACTGTGACTTCTTTCCCCTTTTTTGTTGCTTCTGTTTTATTTTGCATTTTTATTTGTACAAAAAAATGATTTTTTAGCTATATGGAAAAGATATTAATAATTCATCCTTCTTTGTCTATTGGTGGCGCTGAAAAAATGCTTTGCTATTTGGCGAATATTTTAGTGGAAAGATATTGTGTATCAGTGCTTTTATTAGATGATAAAAAAATTGATTTTGATATTGATTGCAATGTTCATGTAGATAAACTTAATAATTATTACACAGATACAAAAAAGAAAAAAAATAAATTTATTCTTGTTAAAAATTATTTAAAAATGTTTAGGGTGTTAAAAAAAGAAATTGATTTGATTGGTCCGGATATGATTATCGCTTTTGATGATCGTGTTACGTGGATTGTATGGCTTTTATCTTTTTTTAAAAGAAAAAAAATAAAATTTGTATTTTCGCAAAGAAATGATCCTTACGATAAATCAGATATTAAGAATAAATGTTTTAGATATATTTATAAATATGCCGATGGGGTTGTTTTTCAACTTGAATCGGTAAAAAAATTTTATAGGTTGAATGGTAATAAATATAAAGTTATTCCTAATTCTGTAATGAAGATAAATCGATTTATATCAAAACAATCTAATAACATAATAATATCAGCAGGCCGGTTTCAATATCGAAAGCGTTTTGATTTGTTAATAAAAGCCTTTAAAATTATAGCAGATAAATATAAAAATGTTGAACTTGTTATTTATGGTGATGGAGAGGAACGCAAAAATTTAGAGAAACTTATTGATGCTCTGAATCTAAATGGTCGAATCAATCTTCCTGGTTTCGCCTCAAATGTTATGGATTCTAATTGTAATGCATTGTGCTTTGTCTTGTCTTCAGATGCTGAAGGAATCCCCAATACATTGATTGAAGCTATGGCATCAGGAATACCCTCTATTGCAACAGATTGTACTCCTGGTGGCGCTAATTTTTTATTAGATGGTGGAAAAAATGGTCTTCTTGTTCCTCGGGGTGATGTAGATAGATTAGCTGAAGCCATGGCTTTGTATATAGAAAACAAAGAACTAAGGTTTGAAAAAGCGCATTTGGCAAGCCGTTTCCTTGAAAATTTAAAACCTGAAATTATAAACTATAAATGGTTATCTTTTTTAAGAGATGTTTTACAGGGGGCAAATAATGTATAATTGTAATTTTGTCTTTTTTTGGGGAAAAGAAGATTATTATAGAGTAGCTTTTGCTGATATTCTTAATTTAGATAATGTAAAATACATTTGTCGATTACCTCAAACAGCAAATAAGATTCTTAATTGGATGCATAAAATTCATAATTCAACTATGCTAAATAGAATAATCAGTATTCCCTTAAAGTCAGTATGGTTTCGCTTTTATTTTCGTGATACTTTTCAAAATCCGTTTCCTAAAATATTTATATTCCATGCAAGCTATTATTGGCTGAGACAGAATGATTATTTTTTATATTTGAAAAAAAAATATCCATCTTGTAAGATTGTATTTGTTCTGATGGATACGGTTGATAGTTATATAAGATATTTTCGGCATCGTTTTAAATACGGTTTTGATTTAGATTATATAAAAAAGAATTTTGATTTGGTTCTTACTTATAATAAATTAGATGCAAAGTCTTTTGATTTGCTATATTATCCATCCATATATAGTGAAATAAAAATGTACAATTACAATGAAAATTTTGACATAGATGTTTTCTTTGTTGGAAGAGCGAAAGATAGATTGTCTGATATTTATGAAGCTTATGATATCTTAAAAAGTAAAGGCTTTAATTGTGAATTCTTTCTTTTCGATGTTGATGATAAAAGCCAAAAAAAACAACCTGACATTCATTATAATGAATATTTGTCGTATTTTGAAGTTTTGTCTTACGTCAAGCATTCAAGAGGAATTTTGGAAATTGTACAAAAAAAATCCAGCGGCTTTACGTTTAGGATAAATGAAGCGTTGTCTTTAGATAAAAATATTATTACAAATAATCCTATTGTAGATGATTTTTTGTATTCTGAATCAAAAAAAATTTTCAAAGTACATGCATTAAATGAAATAGATTTAAATATTTACCGAAAAGAGGCTTTGAATTCTTATAAATATAAGGATGATTATTCTCCACAACATTTTCTCTCGTTTGTTAGTAAAATTGTTAAATAATTATAAAAAGGTAGGTTATGAATATAAAAGAACGTTTTATCAATACCATGGAATATGGAGGATTTAAGGAATTTATTCGAAAACTTTTTTATTTAATTTTTTATAAAATTCAAAATAAAAAAACATTAAATTTTGTAAAAAAAAAAACTGCTGAATTTGGACTTTACAACGGAATATGTCGTAACGAAAATATTGTTATTTCCATGACTACATTCCCGCCAAGATTTAAAAAAATAGGACTCGTAATTAAAAGTATCCTTCTTCAACGTTTTAAGCCCGACAAAATTATTGTTTACTTAGATGGAAAAACAACATATAATGATTTAACCGAAGAAATGAAGGCTTTTCAAGAATATGGAGTTGAATATCGATTTCATAACGAAACATTGCTGAAATGTCACTGCAAATATTTTTTTGCGATGAAGGAATTTCCTAATTCTGTAATTGTAACAACAGATGATGATGTGATTCTTCCTCCTGATTGGCTGAAATCTTTAATTGATTCATATCGTAAATATCCTAAAGCTGTTAGCGCTAGACGTGTTCATTTTATGCGACATGATGCAAAGGCGTTTTTGCCTTATAATCACTGGTTTGATCAATACAGGACTATAAAGGAGCCTTCCCATCTTTTACTTGCTACGGGTGTTGGAGGCGTGCTGTATCCTCCACACTGTTTGAAGGAGGGTTTGCTAAATCAAAATGATATTAAAAAGCTTTCTCTTGAATGTGATGACTTATGGTTAAAATGTTGGGAGGTGATGAGTGGTGTTCCTGTTGTTTGGGCTTATAATAATGAAGTCGCATTGGGTGAAACGGAAGCAGAACATGAAATTGCGCTTTCTAAATTGAATGTAAACGAAAGAAAAAATGATGTTGTTTTGAAAAATATTATTGACTATTATGGACTTTCTTTAAAGAATTTTTTAAGTTAACATATGGAATTTTTGAAATTAGGAAAATTATCTTTACAGGCCAAAGCCGCTTTCTTTTTTACGATAGCAGTTTTTATTTGCAAAGGTATAAATTTTATTACTCTTCCTATTTTTACAAGATTATTGACGACGGAAGAAATGGGAATAGTGACAACTTACAACTCTTGGCAGGTGTTGTTGGTTGTATTTGCTAATTTATCTCTTGATTCTGGATCTTTTAATATTGCTATGATGGAATATAGAAATGAACGATATAAATATATGTCATCTATTCTTTTTCTATCGACCGTTTCATCAATATGTGTCGGCATTCTATACTTCGTAATAAAACCATTTGTGTTGAGAGTGGTTGGCTTAAATGAATCACTGATGTTGTTGATGTTGTTGAGTTTTATTTTTTTACCGGCTACAACTTTTTGGATGCTCCATCAAAGATATTGTTACAAATATAAAAGTACAGCTGTAGTAACGTTGTTATCTACAGGTTCGTCTTTGATAATTTCTGCAATTTGTACATATTACGCTAGTAAAATTGGAAAAACAAATCTTGCAGATATTAGATTGATTTCAGGTAATGTAATTTTAATTATATGGGGGGCGATTTTTTATTTTTTAATTTTTAAAAGGGGAAAAACTGCCTATAATAAAAAATATTGGAAATTTGTATTATTAGTAAATACACCATTGTTGTTTCATGGGTTGGCGAAACATATTTTAGACGTTTCTGATCGTACGATGATTTCTTTTATGGTGGGAAAAAGCGAGGTTGGAGTATACGGCGTTTTATATTCAGTAAGTTCTCTTGCTTTAATTGTTTGGTCTGCTATAAATGCTTCTCTTATTCCATATATGTTTGAACATTTAAGAATTGGACAAAACCAAAAAGTTTCGAATTTTGTAATTTTTATGATGCTGGTGTATTCTGCATCTTGTATTTGTTTGACTCTTGTTGCTCCTGAACTTGTGAAAATACTAGCTACTGAAGAATATATGGAAGCTGTTTTTTTGATGCCCCCTATAGCTGCGGGAATTTTTTTTACAGCACTTTATAATGTGTATTCAAATTTACTACTATATTTGAAAAAAACCAATTATATAATGGTTGCAACAGTTGTTGCAGCGTTGTTTAATGTAGCTTGCAATTATATTTTTATTCAGTTGTTCGGTTATCAAGCTGCTGCTTATACAACTTTAGCGTCTTTTATGGTATTGGCTTTTATGCAGTTTTCTTTTTTAAAAAAAACTTGTGATAAAACAAATATAATTCACGATAAAACAATATGGCTAATCGCAATCGTTACATCAGTTATATGTATTGCCGTGAATGTCCTTTATAAAATGATTATACTTAGATATATGATGATAGGCGTATTTTTTATCTTGATTGTGTTAAATTATAAGAAAATAATTTTCTTATACAAAAGGATGAAATGTGATGAGTAAATTGAAATATGTAAGAGATGTATTTTGCACATTGGTATTTAATTTCAGGGTTTTGCCTTTTAAAAAAGCGATAAAACTTCCTTTTTTTATAGGCCATACATATCGTTTATTTATTGAAGATTATAGGGCCATAAAACTAGATGTGCCTTTAAATGAAATTAAAAGATTTATGGTTCGTTTTGCGAATGGTGGATCTATAGACGTTGTACCTCGGCAATATGGTGTTTTGGCAGTTTTAAAGGGGGGGGAACTAATTTTTACTGGTGATTGTCAGTTTAATGCGGGGTGTTCTTTACGTGTTGAGGGGGCGATGAAAATAGGAAACGGAGTTCATTTTAACAGAAACTGTAGCTTGTCTTGTATGAATAGCGTTTATATTGGGGATAGAACGTTGTTTGGCTTTAATTGTTCCGTGCGAGATTCTGACGGTCATACAATAATTCGCTCCGGAAAAAAAAGAATTAATAACATGCCCATTTTTATTGGTGAACATAACTGGTTTTGTGCTAATTCTACAATAAATAAGGGTACCATAATTGGATGTGATAATGTTGTTGCCGCTAATAGCGTGGTTAAAGGCACTTATAAAGATCATTCATTAATCGTTGGAATGCCTGGGAAAGTTGTTGACGATGATGTTTCGTGGTTGTTGTGAGCCGGTCGGAAAAAATTAGACAGTAAAAGTACGATTCCTTAGTTGAAAAAAAATTCAACATCAGAAAGAAACAAAAATGGAAAACAACGACATGAAGGCGGCCTGCTGTCGCACAAGCATCAACGAGACCACAAGGTGCACGCGTAGGTAACGTATATTTTTGGACTATGCAGGAGTTTAATAAGAGGGTTGCATAAGGGTAGTGTCAAGAGTTATCCGATTGGGAAAACTTAGACATATGCCTCCCACATCAGTTGGCAAGGATTGTGTATTTTTTTAACTTTAGCTAGGTCCTAAAGTAGCTTGCTGATATACAGAAGAAAGGAAAATATTGATATGAAAATTATGCCAAACCGTATGGATCGCGGTTTTCAAATGTTCCAGAACGAATTCGAGGCAAAAGCTTTGGAAGTCCTTCGTTCCGGTTGGTATGTTCTTGGAAAAGAAGTGTCTGCGTTTGAAGAAGAGTTTGCTGCATATATTGGCGGAAAGTATTGTGTGGGTTTAGCATCTGGGCTGGATGCTTTGTGGATTGCCTTTCGTCTGCTCAATATTGGCAAAGGTGATGAGGTTATTGTTCAAGGGAATACCTATATAGCTTCTGTTATGGGTGTTACCATGAATGGGGCGACTCCTGTGTTTGCTGAACCGGATGATCATTTCGGGATGGATCCCGAGAAAATTGAATCCTTGATTACGGAAAAGACGAAAGCGGTTCTTGTCACCCATCTGTACGGCATGGCGTCTCGGATGGACGAAATTGTAGCGATTTGCAAAAAGCATAATCTTCGTTTGGTCGAGGATTGCGCTCAGTCTCATGGTGCTAGTTTCAATGGGCAAATGACGGGCACCTTTGGTGATGTCGGTTGTTTCTCCTTTTATCCTTCCAAAAATTTAGGCGCATTTGGCGATGCTGGCGCGGTCATTGTAAATGATGAAGCATTGGCTAAGGAATTTAAGATATTCCGCAATTACGGTTCTGAAAAACGCTATTACAACAAGGTGGTTGGTGCAAATTCTCGCTTGGATGAACTTCAGGCAGGGTTGCTTCGCGTTAGGCTTAAGTACATGCAGGACCTGACTGCAGAAAAGCAAAAAATTGCAGCAAGGTACAGCAAGGAGATAAACAATCCGGCTATCAAGTTGCCGACGCTCGTTCCTGGTGCGACTTGTGTCTGGCATCAGTATGTCATCCGTTGCGAAGAACGTGATCGCTTGATTGATTACCTGAACAGCAAGGAAATCGGGACTATCATTCATTATCCGATTCCACCTCATCTTGCCGAAGCCTATACGTATCTTGGACATAAAGAAGGATTCCTGCCTATAACGGAACATTTGGCAAAAACGGTTCTTTCGATACCGATGTACAACGGCATGACAGACGACGAACAGTCTTATGTCATCGATGCCATCAATAATTTTAGATAAGGAAAAGGAGAATCTTGATGTCTTTAAAAGATTTGTGTCCGGTGCTTCATTTTGGCGATCTTGGTGATGAACGTGGCAAACTTGTGGTTATAGAAGGGGCTCGCGCGATTCCTTTTGAAATCAAGAGGGTGTTCTACATCTACGATTCAGATTCGACTGTTGTTCGTGGTCAGCATGCCAATAGGGATTCTGAATTTGTTCTTATCAATGTCGCTGGTTCGAGCAAAGTTCGAATTACTGATGGCAAAGAAGAAATAATTGTTGCTTTGGACAAGCCGATGACGGGCGTCTATATCCCGAAGATGATCTGGAAGGATATGTATGATTTTTCTCCGGATTCTGTTCTGCTTGTGCTTGCAAGTACTCATTATGATGGCAGTGAATACATTCGTAACTACGAGGAATATCTCAAGGAAATGAGGGACCGTAAATGAGTTCCAATTTGAAGGTTTCTCTGTGCTTGCCCACAAATGGGGTTGTTGAATGGGTGTTCCCCGTATTGGACAGTATATATTCCCAAGGGGTGGACGAGAGCCTTTTTGAGGTCGTTGTTACAGATAACGGGCATAACGAAGATTTTAAAAATTCGATGCGGGATTATGTCTCGAAACACGGAAATGTAGTCTATGCAGAAACCGAGGCGATGCCCTTTATTAACGAAATCGAGTCGTATAAAAGGGCCCGTGGTGAATTGATAAAATTTGTCAATCATCGGACGAAACTTGTTGCGGGTGCTTTGCAGAAGTTGATCGATTTCGTTGACGTTTATGGAAGCGATAAGCCGGTTGTTTATTATAGCAATGGCGATTTGGAAATTGAGAAAACGAAGCATGAATACGAATCGTTTGATCAGTTCGTAAAGCATTTGTCGTACTTGTCGTCTTGGTCAACGGGAATGACTATATGGAAAGATGACTTTGAAAAGCTTCCTGCAGACGTTTCCCGTTATAACGAATTGTTCCCTCACACGAATGTTCTTTTTAATGTCCGTCACAATAGAAAATTTGTTATTGACAATACCAAGATATTCGATGAAATTCCTCAGGGAAAAAAGCCAAAAGGAAGTTATGATTTGTTCTTTGCATTTGGTGTAGAATATCCTTGGATTATATGCACCCTTTTGAGGGACAAGGATATTTCTCCTGAGACGTTCAGGTATGTGTTGGATAAGAATTTGGATTTTCTAGCAGTGCTGTATTACGAGTTTCGAGTTCGCAAGTGGTATTGCTCCTATGACTTGTCTGGCGAAAAAAATATGTACGGCGTGTTTTATACAAAGTCACAGCTTTTGAAAAAGGTTGCCAAGGTCTTAGCGAAAGACATTATTCGATTTGTGCTTCGGAGATAAAATGGTTAGTATAATCATATTTACACAGAATCTTAAAATGGAATCCTTGAAAATTTTCAGGGATAAGATTGTAAGTGACGAGAAAAATGTTTTTTTGACTACTCATTTTTTGTTTGAAAATGAGAGACAATATATTTCTAGCTTGTTCCCGAATTGCGTTTTTGTTGATTTTGCAGATTGCCTTACCGATGCTGAAATGGCGAGCTGCGATATAGACGCGTATTCGCCAGGTGTAAAATATGATGATTATTTGCAGGGATTAAAAAAGAAAAAGAACGCGATTGTCCTTGATAAAATTCTAAAAAATTACCCATCCAGTCGCAAGTTTATTTTTTCAGACGATCTAGGCTTGGACATTTCTGTATGGACCGGTGCTGGTTTCAGAAAGCTAAAAGGGACTTATTATTACTACGAAAAAAAATCGTATAAGTCGATTATTAGAGACAAGCTTTCGGAAAATGCAACGCTGAAAAAAATATATAGATTCTTTAAGCCTCAAAAACAAGAACCGAAATGTAACTTGGTTCCTGAAGAAGTTTGCGTGGGCCATTATGAAGGTCGCAAGTACGTGTTCCTTGGAAAGATGAACCGTATCGGTTATCGTTTGGATATTCCGTTCACGCCGTCAGCGGAGGATTGCGAAAAGCTGAACGCCGGCCAATACGAAACGAAGGACGTGTGCACGTATATGACGACTTGGCATGAACACGGAAAGTGCAGAGTGCCAGATGATGAAAAATATGCGGTAAGATGGGCGCAGGATGGCTATTTGCCGCCCAATTATACTCATTATGATTATGACTACAAGCCTGGTAATGTGGTTTATTATTGCTGGGATTCTCTGGGAACACAGTTGTTCAAGAATCGCAATCTCCCGTACGAGATGATTCCGTTTAGGAAAAAACTTTATATTCCTAGACCGACATTTCCCAAGTCCGTCAAGAACGTTTTGGTCGTTGCTTCTGGTTCTGGGGATTGGACTGCGTTAAAAAACAGGTCTGATGACGATATCATGGTGGATGCGTTTGTGCAGATGGCTAAGCGTTTTCCTGATATCCGCTTTACATATAGATGCCATCCAACGTGGGTGCATCCGTGGAATGTTGGGGTGAACTCGATTAATCGTGTTCATGAGTATTTTGAATGGCTCAATCTTCCCAATTTGACGTTGTCGAGTAACATGCCTTTGTCTAGCATAAATGGAAGTTACCAGTATTCATTCTCGCGTAGTTCTCTCGATGATGACCTTAAAAAGGCGGATATCGTGTTTGGAGAGCATTCGATATCCATGATTGATGCCGCATTTCGTGCAATTCCGTTCTGCTCCATAAATTTGACAAAACGCAGGAATTTCTTTGTCGGAATAAATGATTTTGGATTCCCGACATGCTCGTCTCATGATGATATTGCGAAGGTCATTCAAACCGTTCTTGATGAAGAATACCAGAGTAAATATCTTGCTGCGATTGAAAACTATAATCGCATGACAGACGAAGATTTTTAGGAAAGTAATCTTCTATGTTGGAAAATAAGCCGCTCCAATCGGATAACAAGCGTATTGCCTTAAATACGCTGTATATGTATATTCGAATGTTTATCACGATGCTTGTCGGGCTCTATACGTCACGTGTAGTGCTTCAGACTCTTGGTGTTGTTGATTACGGCTTGTACAATGTTGTCGGTGGCGTTGTTGCCATGTTCGTTTTTATAAACAACGCTATGGTGAATGCTACGACAAGATATATTACGTTTTATTTGGGAAAGAATGATGAAGGAATGTTGAACCTGGTGTTCAATATGGCTTCTGTTGTGCATTTTGTATTGGGCTTGATTGTTGTCCTGTTAGGTGAAACGGTGGGCTTATGGTTCTTGTATAACAAGATGCAAATTCCTGACGGCCGAATGTTTGCTTGCTTTTGCTTGCTCCAGTTCTCGGTGGTGACGACGTTCCTCAATATTTTGTACGTGCCGTATAATGCCTGTGTTATTGCCCACGAAAAAATGTCCGCGTTTGCCTATATCTCGATTATGGATGTTTTTTTGAAACTCGCAATCGTTGTATCACTGCGCTGGATTACGGTAGATCGTTTAATTGTTTACGGCTTTTTGCTTTCGCTAGTCAGTGTTGCTGATTTGTGTATTTATTTTGTCTATTGCAAAAAACATTTCACCGAGACGAAACTTCGCTGGGTTTGGGATAAGTCTTTGTTTAAGGAAATGCTTTCTTTTGCCGGGTGGGGCCTTGTTGGAAACTTTTCGTATATTTTTTATTCTCAAGGTGTGAACATTCTTTTGAACATGTTCTGTGGGCCAGCGGTAAATGCCGCGAGAGGTGTTGCTATTCAAGTGGAAAGTGTCGTGAAACAGTTCGCGAATAATGTGCAGACGGCTATAAATCCGCAGATTATCAAGTCTTATGCGGCGAATGATCGGGCGAGAACTTTTTCTCTCGTGTTTGCTAGTTCTAGGTATTGCTTTTACTTGTTGTACTTATTGTCGCTTCCTATTATGATTGAAGCTGAATTTGTGCTGAATCTTTGGCTTGGCGAAAATTCAGTGCCGGAGCATACGGTAAACTTTATCAGAATTATATTGTGCATTGCGCTTCTGGATGCTTTTGTTAACCCGTTGTTTACGGCGAACTTGGCTTCGGGAAAACTCAAGTTGTATCAAATTTGCGTATGTAGTGTGTCGTATGTGTTTATGTTCATAACGTATTTGGCCATAAAGCAAACCCAAATTCCTGAGTCTGTTTTTGCGTGTCTTTTGATTTCGACATTTATAGGTGTGGGCATCAGAATATTTGTAGTTCATCGGCAAATCCAATTGCCTGTAGGACAATATATCCAGAAGGTTCTGCTCAAGGTTGCGTTTGTTGTGGCGTTGTCTGTGATTTTACCAATCGTTGTTCACAATGCTTTAGATTCGGGCTGGATTTGCTTCTTTGCTAGTTGCGCTGTATCGGTGTTGTCTGTGGCGTTGACGATTTATTTTTGTGGTATTGACTCTAGTGAACGTATTTTACTCAAAGAAAAAATATTGGCCAAGCTTCATAGGGTAGGGTGAAATGCGGAATAAACTATTGTCTTGCTGGTTAAAAAATTTGTAAAAATGGAGAATGTTTTTTATGGCTGAGCCGAAATCGAAAATCATTGGCTATACTACAGGTGTATTTGACATGTTCCATATTGGACATTTGAATATATTGCGTCGTGCGAAGGAACAGTGTGATTACCTTATTGTCGGTGTCAGTACGGACGAGCTTGTTTTACATGATAAGAAAAAGCTCCCGATCATTCCGTTCGAAGAACGCTGTGAAATTGTTAAGGCCATTAGGTATGTAGATGAAGTTATTCCCCAATTTGATAAGAATAAATTCGGTGCTTGGGAAAAACTCCATTTTGACAAGATGTTTGTGGGTTCCGACTGGCAAGGAACTCCGCAGTGGCTTGGCTTTGAAAAACAGTTTTCTGCGGTCAATGTAGAGATTGTGTATCTATCCCATACGGATGGTATCAGTTCTTCGATGCTGAGAGAAAAAGTCAATAAGTAAACTTTTGATGCTTTGCGGGGGCCGATGTTTTAGCGCGGCTCTCGCCTTTTTCTATATTTTCCCGCGTATGTTTACGGGTATAATTCAAGCAACCGGCGAAATCGTTTCCCTCGAAAACAGGGGAGATGCGCTCACGATGCGCATGAAGTCGCCGGGATTCTTCAAAAACAGCAAACTGGGTGATAGCATTGCCAATAACGGCGTGTGTCTCTCGGTCGAAAACTGTACCGATGACGAAGCGACGTTCTGCCTTATGCACCAGACTGTCGTGAATACGTCTTTCAAGCAGGCAAAAGTCGGGGATCTCGTCAATTTGGAGTATCCTTGCCGTGCCGATAGCTTTATGGGCGGTCATTTTGTGATGGGGCATGTCGATTGCACTACCGAAGTCTTGCGCGTTACCCCGCGCGAAACGGGAGTGGAGGTCGATTTGGCTCTGCCGCAGGACTTGCGTCGTTACGTGATTCGTCGTGGTTCTATCACCTTGAACGGCATTAGCCTTACGGTGGCCGAAAAAGGGGAGGACTATATCCGCGTTTGCATTATTCCCGAAACTTTAGCCCGCACGAATCTCAGAAACTGGGTGCCCGGCACCGTGGTGAATGTCGAGGTCGACATGTTGGGCAAATATATTGAAAACTATCTAAAGGAACGTGACCTTGCTTAATACGATTGAA